>NZ_BAAAMU010000349.1:0-505 GCF_039529435.1 Nonomuraea maheshkhaliensis | reverse complement strand
AAAGCTTGCGAAGCTACCGCCAGTATTTACACCTGATGGAAGCATTACAGCTGGAAATGCTCCAGGTGTTAACGATGGAGCAGGTGCCTTTATGCTGATGAGTAAGGAGAGGGCAAAGAAGGAAGGCAAGCAGCCTCTTGCTACGATTCTTGGCCATGCTGCCGTTGGAGCGGAAGCCCCGTATCTTGCTAAGACTCCTGCCTTAGCTATTCAAAAGCTACTGAAGCAGACTGGATATCAGGTCAGTGACATTGATCTTTTTGAAATCAATGAAGCGTTTGCTGCTGTAGCATTAACAAGTGCTGAACTGGCAGGGATTCCACATGAGAAGCTCAATGTAAATGGAGGAGCGATAGCTTTAGGCCATCCGATAGGAGCTAGTGGAGCGAGGATTTTAATGACTTTGATTTACGAGCTGAAAAGATGTGGCGGAGGCTTAGGTATTGCGGCCATATGCTCTGGAGCCGCTCAGGGAGATGCCATTCTCATTCAGGTATAAAAGAAG
>NZ_BAAAMU010000348.1:0-509 GCF_039529435.1 Nonomuraea maheshkhaliensis | reverse complement strand
CTTAGAGAATGACTTTTAGCTAATTCTATTTCTAACGGACATTTTTGACTCTTAGAATGAATATCTGGGGATTTTTCTTCAAATCACCCTTCTAAGGTGCAATTTTGTCCGTTAGAATTTTCAGAGGTACGAAAAGCACAGCTAAGGTGCAAATATGACCGTTAGAATTCACAAAACCCATTGTGCCCGTGCATAAATGTTTGTTAGAACGCACCTCTGTTAAATTAGGCATTTAAGTCTTTTAGGACAGCCCCTATATCTAAGCTTGTTAATTTTGAAAAGCACTTAACTCTTTCCTTAAATCAATCCAAATCTCGTTCCTTAAATTGATACAAGTTTAAAATCGATAAAGCTTCTGAATAATTTGGCATCTGGACATCTCCATTCGTTACTGCTTTACTCTATCGACTTCAAACTGCTTTCTCTTGAAGCTAAAAAAGTCTCACAATAGCACTAGATTCTAAGGAAACGGCGTACCGATGTGATGCTTCCCCATATACCGATAAAAG
>NZ_BAAAMU010000347.1:0-512 GCF_039529435.1 Nonomuraea maheshkhaliensis | reverse complement strand
AAAGTAATCACATTATGCGGCTCAACTAAGTTTAAGGAGCCGTTTGAGAGAACAAACGCTTTCCTAACCCTGCAAGGTAATGTTGTGATGAGTGTAGCCTTTTTCGAGCAGAGTGAAGGATTTGAAATAACACAGGAACAGGCTGAATTATTGGGAGAGATTCATTTCAGAAAAATAGATCTTTCTGATGAAATCTTCGTCATTGATGTAGATGGCTACATAGGTGAAAGTACAAGAAAAGAGATCAAGTATGCAGAAGAAAAAGGGAAGCCTATTCGATACTACTCAGATGGTGGAATTCCTAGTGATGTATTCGGAGCATAAACATCCTTTTCTTACTCACAATGTGGTATAATTCACAATAAAGTATGGAACAGTACGGGTGAGTAAAATGAGAAGCGTTCAAAATGATTTATTTAGATTGAAAAATATTGTTTTTATAGGCTTTATGGGTGTTGGAAAAACAACCGTAGGCAAGCTTGTAGCGAAGAAATTGATGCGAGATTTTATAG
>NZ_BAAAMU010000346.1:0-512 GCF_039529435.1 Nonomuraea maheshkhaliensis | reverse complement strand
CTGGACATCGAGGTGCTCGAACGGCTGCTCCGCGAGACGGACGAGACCAGGCCCAAGACCTGGCTGTGGGGCGGCGAGCCGCTGATGTACCGCCGCCTGCGCGAACTGGCCGAGCTCCTGGTCCGTTACCCGCGCAAGGTCAACATCTGCACGAACGGCCTGCTCATCGAGCGCAACCTGGAGCATCTGCTCAAGCTCGGCAGCAACCTCAACCTGACGGTCAGCCTCGACGGGCTCGAAGCCGACCACGAGGCGCTGCGCGGACCGAGGTCGTTCTCCAGGACGGAACGCAACCTCAAGACCCTGCTCGACCTGCGCAGGAGCGGAGAGTACCGGGGCGAGGTCACCATCAACTCCATGGTCAGCAACGCGACGGCAGGCCGCCTGTACGAGTTCATGGAGTGGGCCGAGGAGCTCGAACTCCACTCGGTCTTCTTCCAGCTGCCCTGGTGGATCGCTCCCGAGGCCGCCGCGCGGATGGACGACGTGTACGCGCGCGACTTCGCCTGGCT
>NZ_BAAAMU010000345.1:0-520 GCF_039529435.1 Nonomuraea maheshkhaliensis | reverse complement strand
AATAATTTTAAAAGTGTGCTACGACCTCTCAGTTAGCTATCACTTATTCTAATTAGGAGGAATTTACTCAGGATAGGAATTTACCACGTATCTAAATTATACTCGTCATTATAAAGCGGAGATGGGTAGATTTATAATAAGGAATTATATTTGGGAGATATGTAGAATATGCAGACTCAAGATATGCACACTAACCCGTTAACATATACTGACCCAAGTGGATTTGCAGCTTCTTCGAAAAACTTTGACTATACGGTTTACTTTGTTGCCGGAATCAAAACCTTTCATGGTTTTTTTAGACAGCTCGAAAAAGCCATAATAGATCTGTATGATCAAGTAAACAAAACTGTATGTGTAAAAGTCTTATATCCATATGGGGATGCTAGCAAGGGCTTCATTTCACAATCACGCAATGTTAGACATGACTACAGACTTAGAGAAAACAACGCCTTAGCGTCAGAGGGTGGGAATGTTGTAAGAACCCAAGCCCAAAGCTATTATGCTGGAGGGGAAATGGTTT
>NZ_BAAAMU010000344.1:0-528 GCF_039529435.1 Nonomuraea maheshkhaliensis | reverse complement strand
AGCGCTGATCGATTTGCGCACGCAGGAACAGTGTCGCCTGGAAGTGGCCTCGACTGAGGAAGTGCGCCGCAGCATCGAGAGGGTGATCGAGCACCTGGACCAGCAGATTACGGAGATCGAGCGCCAGATCAGGAAGGACGTTGACGATGACCCCACCCTGAGGGCGCAACGTGAGCTTCTGAAATCCATTCCCGGCATTGGCGATGGAACTGCCGCGCTGTTCCTAAGCCACTACGGGGGCGAGCTGCGCTTCGACAAGACGCGCCAAGCGGTGGCCTTTGCCGGCCTGGATACGGCCAAGCGAGAGTCGGGCTCAAGCGTGCGCGGCAAGCCCAGGATGTCCAAAAAGGGACACAGCGCGCTCCGCAAAGGTGTCTACATGCCGGCTGTGACCGCCATGAGCCGCACGCCTTGGGGCAAGGCATTCGCCACTCGGCTGCTCGCTGCGGGCAAGCCAAAGAAGCTCGTTCTCGGAGCTCTGATGCGCAAGCTGGTGGCGATCGCCTACGGAGTGTTGAAATCCGGACT
>NZ_BAAAMU010000343.1:0-532 GCF_039529435.1 Nonomuraea maheshkhaliensis | reverse complement strand
CCGTCCGTCCCGTGACCGCGCTGCCCGGCCTCGGGGCCGGTACCGTGCCGACCGCCGTCCGCACCGGCACGGGACCGGCCGCTGCCGGTGCCGGCACCGGACTGACCGCCGTCGGTGCCTACACCGCGTCGCCGACCCTCCTGAGCGGCACCATGGCGGCCGCCGTCCGCACGGGCGCCACCGTCCGCCGGCCAGCCGCCGCCGTCGGTATGCGCGCCAGAACGCCCACGGCCGCGGCCACGGCCGAAATCGCCGTCGTCCGAACGACGGCTCCGACCGCCCGCACCCGCTCCGGGCTGACCATCACCAGCCGCCGACCAGCCACCGCCATCCGTCCCTGCGGCCTGCCGGCTTCCACTCTCCGTCCCAGCGGCCCGCCAGCCCCGGCCATCGGTCCCGGCAGCCCGCCCACCACCACCGTCCGTCCCGGCGGCCTGCCAGCCGCCGCCGTCCGTCCCGGCAGCCCAGCGACCACCGCCGTCCGTCCCGTGACCGCGCTGCCCGGCCTCGGGGCCGGTACCGTGCCGACCGC
>NZ_BAAAMU010000342.1:0-540 GCF_039529435.1 Nonomuraea maheshkhaliensis | reverse complement strand
GTTCGACTTGACCGAGCCGAGCCAGAGCGGCACCTGACGCCCCTGCCCGTACACCCCCAGCAACGCCTGCACCTCGATCGGATCCCCCAGCATCGTGCCGGTGCCGTGGCCCTCGACCACGTCCACCTCGCTCGCGCTCAGCCGGGCCTTGGCCAGCGCGCTGGTCAGCACCTCCCGCTGCGCCACCTGGGAGGGGGCGGTCAGCCCGTTGGAGGCGCCGTCCTGGTTCAGGGCCGAACCGCGGACCACCGCCAGGACCCGATGCCCCAGCTCCCGGGCCCGCGACAGCGGCTCCACCAGCACCATGCCCGCACCCTCTGAGAACACCGTCCCGTCAGCAGCCTCCGCGAACGCCTTGATCCGTCCGTCACCCGCCAGCCCACGCTGCCGCGAGAACTCCACGAACACCTCAGGCGTGGACAACACCGTCACCCCACCCGCCAACGCCAGCGAGCACTCACCACGCCGCAACGCCTCACACGCCAAGTGCAACGCCACCAACGACGACGAACACGCCGTGTCGACGGTCACGGCGGGGCC
>NZ_BAAAMU010000341.1:0-567 GCF_039529435.1 Nonomuraea maheshkhaliensis | reverse complement strand
ACCACCGACTCCACCACCACCGGAGCCGACACCAACTCCCCACGATCAGCGGCCACCAGCACACCCCGCCGCTCCAGCACGTCCCGGCTGGTCACGAGCGAATACCCCACGTCGGCAGGCGTCACGTCACGCGACGACGCCTCGGACAGCGCCGCGCGCATCTGCTCGGTGACGGCCGCGAGACCGGACTCGCTCCGAGCCGACAACACCACCGGCACCAGCGCGTCCCCCACAGGCTGCGGCTGCTCGGCAGGCGTCTCAGGGGGCGCCTGTTCGAGGATGATGTGCGCGTTGGTGCCGCTGATGCCGAACGACGACACCCCGCCCCGGCGCGGACGCCCCAGTTCCGGCCATTCCACGGCGTGCTCGGGCAGCCGGATGTCCCCCCGCGTCCAGTCCACGTGGGTGGTGGGCTCGTCGACGCCCAGCGTCGCGGGGATGACGCCGTGCCGCAGCGCCAGCACCATCTTGATCACACCGGCGACACCGGCGGCGGCCTGCGTGTGACCGATGTTCGACTTGACCGAGCCGAGCCAGAGCGGCACCTGACGCCCCTGCCCGTACACC
>NZ_BAAAMU010000340.1:0-581 GCF_039529435.1 Nonomuraea maheshkhaliensis | reverse complement strand
TATTCGACGAGCTTTCCCTCGGTTGAGACCTCGCGCATGAGCGCCGCGATCTCGGCGGGAATCGGCGGGATGCTCTCCCGCTCCACCGATCCGGGGCCGGACCACACGAGGTTGACCTGCAGCGCGGGGTCGAGTTCCGGGTAGTCGGAGCGGTTGTGGCAGCCGCGGGTCTCGCGGCGCTCGATCGCGGTTTCGATGGTCGCGCGCGCGGCGAGCGCCGCGGACTTCAGGTCGAAGGCGTGGGCCAGGTCCTGGAAGCCGGCGATGTCCGGGTGCACGCCCATCCCGCTGATGCGCGCCTCGACCGCGGCCAGCTCGGCGAGGCCCTTTCGCAGGCCGTCCTCATCGCGTACCACTCCGGCGTGCTCCGTCATGATGTCGCGGAGCGCTCGCTGCAGCGACCGCACATTCTCCGGGCCGTCGGCGGACAGGAGCTCGTCCACTTCCTCCCGCGCCGCGGCGAGCGCCTCGGCAGAGCGGCGCTGCGCGTCGAGACCCGCGGAGTACTCCGCCGCCGCCTGACCGACGATGCGGCCGAAGACGAGGAGCTCGATGAGGGAGTTGCCGCCCAGGCGGTTGGC
>NZ_BAAAMU010000339.1:0-601 GCF_039529435.1 Nonomuraea maheshkhaliensis | reverse complement strand
ATCGAGCGCGCCGCCGACGATGTGCTGCTGAGTTTCGGCTGGGTCACCGGCGATGTGGCCTACGGCGACAACACCGTCCTGCGCGAGCGGTGCCGCAGCCGCGGCCTGAACCAGGTGCTCGCGGTCTCCTGCGACCATCCGGTCACCGTGGCCGCCACCAAGACCCGCGCCGATGTCGCCGTCGCCGCTTTGGAGGAGTCGGCCTGGCAACGCTATGCCTGCGGTGAGGGCGTCAAAGGACGCCGGTTCTACGACTGGGCCTGGATCGCCATCGGTGAGCACGGCAGCCACGACTGGCTGCTGGCCCGCCGCTCGATCAGCGACCCCGGTCAGGTGGCCTATTACCGGTGCTGGGCCACCGGCCCGCTCGCCCTGACCGCCCTGGTGCGCGTGGCCGGAGCTCGGTGGAGCATCGAGGAGTGCTTCCAGGCCACCAAGAACGAGGTTGGCCTGGACCACTACCAAGTCCGCAAGTACACCGCTTGGTACCGGTACATCACCTTGGTCATGGTCGCTTACGCGCATCTGGCCTTCCTGGCCGACCGACGGTCGCGTCCTCGGAGCGGTGTAAAAGGCTCGACGAGGTAGGTGCCGTGGGTGG
>NZ_BAAAMU010000338.1:0-601 GCF_039529435.1 Nonomuraea maheshkhaliensis | reverse complement strand
TACGTGCTTCGCGAGGCACGTAGGCGAAGGTGGGACCGGCGCCGCCGGGCAGCGCCATCAGGGCCTGCGCCTGGGCCCTGAGCGTGAACATGGTGCGGGTGGCGTCCGTGAGCCTCTTCGGATCGCCGTTGAATGCCTGCTCCAGCAGGTTCAGCAGGGTGCTGTAGGTGGTGTCGAACAGATCCTGCGCCGCCCGTACGGCGCTGCCCGGCTCGGCAGGCTGCGGGTTGGGTGTCATCGGCAGCACGCCGTCCGGGTCGACGCCGACCTTCTCGCCGGTCGGGCCGGTTCTCGGGGTGTCGCCCCGCTGGTAACGGCGGCCGAGCTTGAGCTCCTGGAAGCGGTAGTAGTGGGCGACCTCTTCCCGATCGGGGTGGAGGACGTCCTGGTCACCGTCCCAGACCTCGCCGTGGGCGTTGCCCTCCCCCTGCTCGACGATCTCCTTCAGCGCGCCGAGCGCGGACTCCAGATCCTCGACGGCGAACAGCGATCCAGTGGTGTGGCGGAAGTGGGTGCCGCTCACCTGCCGGGCCGGGTCGCCGCAGAACACCTCCTTCTCGCCGAGCGTTGCGCACAAGTAGCGCAACCCCTGCTCGATCGC
>NZ_BAAAMU010000337.1:0-607 GCF_039529435.1 Nonomuraea maheshkhaliensis | reverse complement strand
CGATGAGCACCAGGTAGCTGGTGTGCTCCGGGGTGTGGCCGGGCGTGTGGATCGGCCGCAGGACCAGCCCCGCTCCGCCGTCCAGGTCCTCCAGGTGGAAGGCGGGGGTGTGCCGGTAGGCGGGGGCCGCGGCGGCGGGCAGCACCAGCTCTGCGCCGGTGTGCAGGGCGGCCTGCTCGGCGCCGGAGACGTAGTCGTTGTGGAGGTGGGTCTCCACCACGAAGCGCAGCTCGACGTGCTGTTCGGCGGCGGCGTCGACGAAACGGCCGATGTCGCGCTGGGGGTCGACGAGGATGCCCTTGCCGTCGTGGGTGAGCAGGTAGGTCTGGTCTCCCAGGCCGGGCGTCCGGAATGACATGATGTTCATCTATACCCCCGGGGGTATCAGTAGGTGAAAAATGTGCGGCCACGGACGTCCCGTGACCGCATGGTGTCAGGCGAGCGCCAGGAACAGCTTTTCCAGCTCCGCGACGCTCATGGGTGGCTCGTCACCGCGCCTTTCGGTGTCCTGGCAGTGCCGCAGGCCGGTGGCGACGATCTTGAAGCCGGCCCGGTCGAGCGCTTTGGAGACGGCGGCGAGCTGGGTGAGGACCTTCGTGCAGTCCTC
>NZ_BAAAMU010000336.1:0-610 GCF_039529435.1 Nonomuraea maheshkhaliensis | reverse complement strand
TGGCCGTCATCGTGGTCGGCGGCCTCTTGCGCCGCCCGCGAGCGCACCTGCCCGGCCTCGTGCCGGGCGGCACGCAGGAGCTCCGCCCGCAGCGGGGCGATCGCGTCGTTCATCGGTCTCCACCCGCCCTCTCGTCCATGACCACGGTGAGCCGGTCCCGCAGCGGGCCGAGCACCGTGGCGGCCATGGGTGTCAGGACGACCACGAGAACGTCCGGCGGCAGCGTGGACCACGCCCGGCGCACCTCCTCGGCCGTCTCCGCGGGCAGCGTGACGGCGCCGGTCGGCCCGAAGCCGGTCACTCTGGCGCGCTCGCCGAGCACCGCGACGCGGCCCATCACGCCCTGCCGATCAGGATGATCCCGACGACCAGCCCGTAGATGGCGATGCCCTCGGCCAGGCCGACGATGACGATGGCGCGGCCGAACAGCTCAGGCCGCTCGCGGAGCGCCGCCAGCGCGGCGGCGCCGGTGTAGGCGACCGCCACTCCCGCGCCGACGCACGAGCCCGCCACCGCGATGGCGGCGCCCAGCAGCGCGGCCCAGTTCGCGTCGGCGGGCTGCGCGGCGCCCTGCCCGCCGGCCGCCGCGCCGGGCAGCGTCACGATCAGG
>NZ_BAAAMU010000335.1:0-612 GCF_039529435.1 Nonomuraea maheshkhaliensis | reverse complement strand
ACCACCGACTCCACCACCACCGGAGCCGACACCAACTCCCCACGATCAGCGGCCAGGATGACGGCACGGCGTTCCAGGGCCGCGCGGCTGACGGCGAGGGAGTAGCCGACGTCGGCGGGTGACGCGGTGGACAGCGTGGCGTCCGACAGCGCCGCGCGCATCTGCTCGGTGACGGCCGCGAGACCCGGCTCGCTCCGAGCCGACAACACCACCGGCACCGGGAAGGCGAGCGGTTCTGCGGGCTCCAAGACAGCGGACGCCGAGGCGGCCTCCTGGGCGGCGGGCTCCGAGGCAGCGGGCTCTGGAGCGGGGGCCTGCTCCAGGATGACGTGGGCGTTGGTGCCGCTGATGCCGAACGACGACACCCCGCCCCGGCGCGGGCGGCCCAGTTCCGGCCAGTCGGCCGTGTGGTCGGCCAGCCGTACGTCACCCTGGGACCAGTCGACGTGGGTGGTGGGCTCGTCCACGTGCAGGGTCGCCGGGATGACGCCGTGTTCCAGGGCCAGCACCATCTTGATCACACCGGCGACACCGGCGGCGGCCTGCGTATGACCGAAGTTCGACTTGACCGAGCCGAGCCAGAGCGGCACCTGACGCCCCTGCCCGTACACC
>NZ_BAAAMU010000334.1:0-652 GCF_039529435.1 Nonomuraea maheshkhaliensis | reverse complement strand
ACGCCTCACTCGGCCTCCTCAAACCCGACGGCCGCTTCATCGAAATGGGCAAAACGGACCTGCGCACCGGCCTCCCCGGCTACACCGCCTTCGACCTGATCGCCGTGCACCCCGACCGCATCCAGGCCATCCTCGCCGAGGTCCTGGCGCTGTTCCGGGACGGGGCGATGGAGCGGTTGCCGGTGCGGACGTGGGACGTGCGGCGGGCGCCGGAGGCGTTCCGCCTGATGCAGCGGGCGGGCCATGTGGGCAAGATCGTGTTGCGGATGCCGCCGGTGCTGGACCCGGAACGCCCGGTTCTCGTCACCGGTGGGACCGGGACGCTGGGGGGGCTGGTGGCGCGGCATCTGGTCTCGGCGTACGGGGCCCGGTATCTGGTGTTGCTGAGCCGTCAGGGCGGGACGGCTCCCGGCGCGCAGGAGCTCCGTGCCGAGCTGGTGGGGCTGGGTGCCGAGGTGGAGATCGTGGCCTGCGACGCGGCCGACCGCCAGGCACTGGAGCAGGTGCTGGGGGGCCGGTCGTGGTCGGCGGTCGTGCACTGCGCCGGCGCGCTGGACGACGGCGTGATCGAGTCCCTGACCCCCGAACGCCTGCACGAGGTCCTGGCAGCCAAGGCCGTCGCCGCCTGGAACCTGCACGAGCTCGCCGGCGA
>NZ_BAAAMU010000333.1:0-660 GCF_039529435.1 Nonomuraea maheshkhaliensis | reverse complement strand
CGCCCCCTTACCGGCCGCTGACGGCCCGCCGGTAACGCTCGGAGAGGCGTAGGACGTGCTCGGCCAGTTCCGGCGGGTCGAGCACCTCGAAGTCGACGCCGAGGAACCCGATCCACACCGCCATCCCGTTCACGTCGTCGCCACCCAGCCGGAGCAGGCAGGTCGACTCGTCCACCGGCTCGACATCCAGGCCCGGCGACGCCGCTCGCATCCGCTCCACCGGGGCGTGCAGCAGCACTGTGGCGTGGTGGCGCCACATCGCCGTGCTGACGCCCCGCTCCACGTACGCCGCCACGTCGCCGCCCTGCGGCAGCTCGCGTGGCGTGAAGCGGGGACCCGTCGGTGTGCGCGGGCGCACCCGGTCCACCCGGTACGTGCGCCAGTCCCGCCGGTCGAGGTCGTAGCCGACCAGGTACCAGCGCCCGTGCCGGTGCGCCAGCCGGTACGGCTCCGCGTTCCGCAGGCTCGCCGCGCCGTCGTGGCCCGTGTAGTCGAAACGCAGCACCTCGTGGTCGCGGGCCGCGTTCGCGATCGTGGTCAGCACGTCCGGCGCGACGGCAGGGGAGTTGCCCGTGATCTGCACGGTGTAGGCGTTCAGCGCGCCCACCCGCCGCCGCAGCCGGGACGGCAGCACCTGCTCCAGTTTCGCCAGGGCCCGCA
>NZ_BAAAMU010000332.1:0-663 GCF_039529435.1 Nonomuraea maheshkhaliensis | reverse complement strand
GGCTGGACATCGAGGGGCTCTACTCCATCCGCGCCTTCTGCGGTTTCGTCCTGTCGCACGTCAACGCCCTGGCATGATCGCCATCCTGACCGGCGGCCCGGGGCTGGGCGCCCACGTCACCGGGCTGCTGCTCAGACGACGGCTGAAGGAGCTCGGGGCAACCGGCGAGGTCTTCCTGGCGGAGGCGTTCTGGCAGCCCGAACGGCGCGAAAGGATCTCCGCCAGCAAGGAGGCGTACCAGCGCGACTTCCGTCTCGCCCGGGTCGGCCAGCGCCTCTTCCGCAACCTGTCGGACGCCTTCGACCCGATGCTGATCGAATCGGTGCGGAAGCGCTGGCATGACGACGAGGTCCGCCGTTTCGTCGTCTTCAGCGGTCTCTGGCTGCCCGTCGTGGAGCGTTACGCGGAGGAGTTCGGGGCGGTGCCCGTTGACGTGTGCCACGCCGACTCGGCCATCTCGCCGTCCTTCGCCCGCCAGGCCGGGTCGCTGGACAGGCATCGGGAGGTGTGGCTGTTCGACTCCGCCGCCAACGACATCCCCTGGACGATCAGGGCCACCACCGAGCCGCCGCTGCGCTGGGAGGATCGGGACAGGCGCGTCCTGGCGCACGGCGGCGGCTGGTCGATGGGCACGTACCTGGAGCGGGCCGCGGAGCTGAGCGC
>NZ_BAAAMU010000331.1:0-673 GCF_039529435.1 Nonomuraea maheshkhaliensis | reverse complement strand
TTGACGTGTCGGTGTGGGAGTTCTTCTGGCCGCTGCTGTGGGGTGGGGTGCTGGTGTTGGCGCGGCCGGGTGGGCATCGGGATGCGGCTTACTTGGCTGAGTTGATTCGTCGTGAGCGGGTGGATGTGGCGCATTTCGTGCCGTCGATGCTGGAGGTCTTCCTGGCCGAGCCGGCGGCTGCTGGTTGTGATGGCCTGCGGTGGGTGGTGTGTTCCGGTGAGGCGTTGCCGGCGCACCTGGTGCGGCGCTTCTTCGAGGTGCTGGGTGGGGTGGGGCTGGAGAACTATTACGGGCCCACCGAGGCGTCGGTCGATGTGACCGCCTTCCGATGCGAGGCTGATGGGGAGGGGTCGTCGGTGCCGATCGGGCGGCCGGTGGCGAACACGCGGGCGTATGTGCTGGATGAGTTCCTGTCGCCGGTGCCGCCTGGTGTGGTGGGCGAGTTGTATGTGGCGGGCGTGCAGCTGGCTCGTGGCTATGCGGGTCGTGCGGGGTTGAGTGCTGAGCGGTTCGTGGCGTGTCCGTTCGAGGTGGGCGAGCGGATGTATCGGACCGGGGACCGTGTGAGCTGGAACGCCGAGGGTGAGTTGTTGTTCGCCGGGCGGGCCGATGATCAGGTGAAGATCCGGGGTTTCCGGGTGGAGCCGGGTGAGGTCACCGAGGTGCTGGCCGC
>NZ_BAAAMU010000330.1:0-678 GCF_039529435.1 Nonomuraea maheshkhaliensis | reverse complement strand
GCGCGGGCGGCCACCACCGACAGCACCTCGCGCGGGTCGGCGCCCGACAGCAGGCTCGTGGTCACCTCCGACGACGCCTGCAACCAGGTCTCGCGGCTGCGCGACTCCTCGTACAGGCGGGCGTTCTCCACCGCCACGCCCGCCGCCGTGGCCAGCGCGATCACCATGGCCTGATCCTCCTCGTCGAACTCGGCGCCGCCACGCTTCTCGGTCAGGTACAGGTTGCCGAACACCTCGTCGCGCACCCGGATCGGCACACCCAGAAAACTCCCCATAGGGGGATGGCCGGGCGGGAAGCCGTAGGACTCGGGATGGTCGGAGATGCGCCTGAGCCGCAGCGGCCTGGCGTCCTTGATCAGCAGCCCGAGCAGGCCCAGCCCATGGGGCCAGTGCTCGATCCTGGCGATCTCCTCCTCGCTGAGCCCGACCGGGATGAACTGCAGCAGCGTGTTCTCCTGCCCGACCACGCCGAGCGCCCCGTAACTCGCGTCCACCAGCGTGGTCGCCGTCTCCACGATGCGACGCAGCACCGTCTCCAGGTCGAGATCGCTGCCCACCGAGACGACGGCCTCCAGCAGCGCGTGCACCCGATCCCGGGTGGCCAGCACGGCCGTCAACCGCACCTGCAGCTCCGCCAGCAGCTCGTCCAGCCGCATCTGCGGGATCAGCGGATTGTGC
>NZ_BAAAMU010000329.1:0-720 GCF_039529435.1 Nonomuraea maheshkhaliensis | reverse complement strand
GACAGGACGAAACCGCAGAAGGCGCGGATGGAGTAGAGCCCCTCGATGTCCAGCCGGTCGAAGTCGAGCTCCACGTCGAACCTCTCCTCGACCATGAACAGGAAGCTGATCAACTGGATGGAGTCCATGCCCAGCTCGCGGATGATGTCCGCGTCGTCGCCGAGCTCCTCCGCGGTCCAGTCGTCGCCCAGGGCCTCGGCCAGCATCGACTTGATCTGCGGCAGGAGGTCGTCCATCTCGTTCACACTCCGTTCTCGTAGAGCGATGAGCACTTGGAGCAGACGGGCATCAGGCCCGTCGCGCGCAGCGTGGTGCGCACCCGGCGGAAGGCGGGGCTGTGCCAGACCTCGGCCAGGGTCCCGTCCCTGATGTCCCCGACGATGAACTCGGGGAAGAACTTGCACGAGCTGACCTTGCCGTCGGCGTGCACTTCCAACCGGCTGGAGACCGCCAGGCAGGTGGACTTGCCCGCGACCAGCCGGCTGCGGCCGAGGGCGAAGTCGGTGACGTCGTCGAGCGTCACTTCGGGCGTGTAGCGGATCCAGGGCCGCCATACGCGTCCGGCGAGTCTCCGCATCGACTCCCGCAGGACGGGGATGTTGTCCGGTTCGAGGTGATAGGTGTAGGAGTGCCAGGTGGCCTGGCCGGGCGGGGGCGGCGGGTTGAGCCAGGCGAAGTCGCGCGCGTACACGTCGTCCATCCGCGCGGCGGCCTCGGGAG
>NZ_BAAAMU010000328.1:0-766 GCF_039529435.1 Nonomuraea maheshkhaliensis | reverse complement strand
GACGGCTGACCGGCCCCAGGCCGCTGCCCGTCCCCGGCTCCTTCGAGCGCATCACGGCCGAGGACATCACCTTCACCTACCCGGGCGCGGAGTCACCGGCGCTCAGCGGTGTCTCGGTCGAGATCAAGCAGGGTGAGGTGATCGCGTTCGTGGGTGAGAACGGTTCGGGCAAGACCACCCTGGCCAAGATCCTGTCCGGCCTGTACGAACCCGACACCGGCACCGTGCGCTGGGACGACACCGACCTGTCCCAGGTCAGCCCCGAAGAGCTGCGCACCCGCACCGCCGTCATCGCCCAGGACCACACCCGCTGGCCCCTGGCCGCCCGCTACAACATCACCATGGGCACCGACCGCGGCGAAAGCGCCCTGCACGCCGCCGCCACCGTCGCCGGCGCCGACGAGGTCATCGCCGAACTCCCCCACGGCTACCGCACCCTGCTCGACCGCCGCTTCAAAGACGGCTGCGAACTGTCCGGCGGCCAATGGCAGCGCATCGCCGTCGCCCGCGGCTTCCACCGCGACGCCGACCTGCTCATCTGCGACGAACCCACCGCCGCCCTCGACGCCCGCGCCGAACACGCCCTCTTCGAACGCATCCGCACCCACGCCGACGGCCGCACCGTCCTGCTCATCACCCACCGCCTGGCCAGCGTCCGCTACGCCGACCGCATCTACGTCCTCGACCACGGCCACATCACCGAACAAGGCGACCACGACACCCTCATGACCCACAACGGCCTCTACGCCGAGCTCTACACCCTCCA
>NZ_BAAAMU010000327.1:0-799 GCF_039529435.1 Nonomuraea maheshkhaliensis | reverse complement strand
CCCCCCGGCCGAGCTCACCCGGCCGGACGACACGAGCGACCCCCCACGGCCCGCCCTCGCGCCCGACGGTGGCGTGCCTGCCGGCCGGGAGGCCGACAGCGATGAGGTCGTGCGGCGGGCGCGGGAGTTGTTGCGGGCCGCCGTCACCAGCAGGGCCGCGCAGATCAGGGACGTCAGGGCGGGCGCCGTCCGGCACGACGAGGCCGTCAGGCGCCGCACCGAGGCCGAGCACGAGCGTGACCAGGCCCGCGACGACCTGGCCGCCGCTCAGGAGGCGCACGAACGGGCCGGGCGCCGGTGCGAGGAACGCGCCCGCGACCTGGCCGCCGCCCTGGCCGACTGGGCGGGCGGCTGCGCGCAGCTCCAGCTCGACCCGGGCACGCTCGCCGGGCTGGTCGCCGACTTCGAGCGGGCCGACGACCTGGTCGGCACCGCCCGTACGATGGCCGCCGTCGAGCTGACCACCCGCGAGCAGCACGTCACGAGCCGGCGCGCCGGGCTGCTCACCGAGCGGGCCGAGCTGGCCAGAGAGCGCGAAAGCCTCACCGACCAGGCCGTACTGGAACCGCCCGCCCCGCACGCGCGGGCCACCGCCGCCAGGCCGGGACGGCCGGGGACCCCGCTGTGGCGGGCCATCGCGTTCAGGTCGGGGCTCGACCCCGTCGCCCAGGCCGGGCTGGAGGCGGCGCTGGAGGCGTCGGGGTTGCTCGACCTGTGGCTGCGCCCCGACGGCGGGTTCGACGCGGGCGAGCACGACGCGTTCGCCGTGGCCGCGCTGTCCAGGCCCGCGCCCGGCTAC
>NZ_BAAAMU010000326.1:0-801 GCF_039529435.1 Nonomuraea maheshkhaliensis | reverse complement strand
GCCGCCGGATATCAAAAACATCCTGCCGCCAAACATCGTTGCGTTGATTAGCCCTGCGGGCACTGTTGCAAATAGTCGGTGGTGATAAACTTATCATCCCCTTTTGCTGATGGAGCTGCACATGAACCCATTCAAAGGCCGGCATTTTCAGCGTGACATCATTCTGTGGGCCGTACGCTGGTACTGCAAATACGGCATCAGTTACCGTGAGCTGCAGGAGATGCTGGCTGAACGCGGAGTGAATGTCGATCACTCCACGATTTACCGCTGGGTTCAGCGTTATGCGCCTGAAATGGAAAAACGGCTGCGCTGGTACTGGCGTAACCCTTCCGATCTTTGCCCGTGGCACATGGATGAAACCTACGTGAAGGTCAATGGCCGCTGGGCGTATCTGTACCGGGCCGTCGACAGCCGGGGCCGCACTGTCGATTTTTATCTCTCCTCCCGTCGTAACAGCAAAGCTGCATACCGGTTTCTGGGTAAAATCCTCAACAACGTGAAGAAGTGGCAGATCCCGCGATTCATCAACACGGATAAAGCGCCCGCCTATGGTCGCGCGCTTGCTCTGCTCAAACGCGAAGGCCGGTGCCCGTCTGACGTTGAACACCGACAGATTAAGTACCGGAACAACGTGATTGAATGGGATCATGGCAAACTGAAACGAATAATCGGCGCCACGCTGGGATTTAAATCCATGAAGACGGCTTACGCCACCATCAAAGGTATTGAGGTGATGCGTGCACTACGCAAAGGCCAGGCCTCACCATTTTATTATGGTGATCCCCTGGGCGAAATGCGCCT
>NZ_BAAAMU010000325.1:0-855 GCF_039529435.1 Nonomuraea maheshkhaliensis | reverse complement strand
CCTCCACCACCTGACGCCACTCACCCTCACCCATCACCTCAACCCCACTCAGCCGCACCGAAGGCCGAGTGGTCACCACGTCGAGCACCCGAGCCAACCGCGCCACCAGCAACTCGGCCGTCCGCCGGTCGAACAGGTCGGCCGCCGCCACCAGCGACCCGCGCAGCCCGCCGGCCCCCGGCACCTCCACCACCGTGAAGTCCAGGTCGAACTTGGCCGCCGTCGTCCCCGGCGAGATCCCCTCGGCGCGCACCCCCGGCAGGCTCAGCGTCGCCTCGGCGTTGTTCTGGACCTTGAACATCACCTGGAACAGCGGATGCCGCGCCATCGACCGCGCCGGCGCCAGCTCCTCCACCAGCCGCTCGAACGGCACGTCCTGGTGGTCGAACGCCTCCAAGCTCCGCTCCCGGACCCGTGCCAGCAGCTCGCGGAACGTCGGGTCCCCCGACAGGTCCGTCCGGACGACGAGCGTGTTGATGAAGAAGCCGACGAGGTCGTTCAGCGCCTCGTCGTTCCGCCCGGCGGTCGCCGCTCCCATCGGGAGGTCGATCCCGGCGCCGAGCCGCGACAGCAGCACGGCGAGCGCGGCCTGCACCACCATGTACGTGGTGACGCCCTCCAGCCGCGCCAGCTCGGCGAGCCGGGCGTGCACCTCGGCCGGCACCTCGATCGGCACCAGGTGGCCCCGGTGCGAGGCCGTCTCGGGTCTGGGCCGGTCGAAGGGCAGCTCCAGCTCCTCAGGCGCTCCGGCCAGCGCCGCGCGCCAGTACGCGACCTGCCCGGAGATCAGGCTGTCCGGATCGTTCTCGTCGCCGAGCAGTTCCCGCTGCCAGAGCGTGTAGTCGGCGTACTGGA
>NZ_BAAAMU010000324.1:0-874 GCF_039529435.1 Nonomuraea maheshkhaliensis | reverse complement strand
ACGCCGCCCACGCCCAACTAGCCGACACCGACCTCGCCGCCGGCAAGAACGCCACCGCCAGCACCTTCCACGACGTCTACCGCGCCGCCAACGTCACCGACGGCAACCAGGCCACCTACTGGGAATCCGCCGGCAACGCCTTCCCCCAATGGGTCCAGATCGACCTCGGCGCCACCGCGACCGTCAACCGCGCCGTCCTCAAACTGCCCACCGGCTGGCCCTCCCGCACCCAGACCCTGACCGTCCAGGGCAGCACCAACGGCACCACCTTCACCACCCTGCTCGCCTCCGCCACCCACACCTTCAACCCCACCGCCACCCTCACCATCCCCGCCACCACCACCCGATACGTCCGCATCCAGATCACCGCCAACACCGGCTGGCCCGCCGCCCAGCTCGCCGAAGCCGAACTCTGGGGCCCCACCCCCGACACCCCCGGCGACGCCACCAACCTCGCCCTCGGCAAAACCCTCACCGAGTCCTCCCACACCCACACCTACGTCGCCGCCAACGCCAACGACGACACCACCCAGACCTACTGGGAAAGCGCCGCCTACCCCGCCACCCTGACCGCCCCCCTCGGCGCAAACGCCACCCTCACCTCCCTCACCCTCAAACTCAACCCCGACCCCGCCTGGGCCCGCCGCACCCAGACCCTCCAAGTCCTCGGCCGCACCCAGAACGCCACCACCTACACCACCCTCGTCCCCAGCGCCACCTACACCTTCGACCCCGCCACCGGCAACACCGTCACCATCCCGCTCACCGCCACCGCCGCCGACATCCGCCTGCAGTTCACCGCCAACACCGGCGCCCCAGGCGGCCAGGTCGCCGAGTTCCAGATCTTCGGCACCCCCGCGCCCAACCCCGACCT
>NZ_BAAAMU010000323.1:0-884 GCF_039529435.1 Nonomuraea maheshkhaliensis | reverse complement strand
GCCGGTCCAGTACGCCGACTACGCGCTCTGGCAGCGGGAACTCCTCGGCGACGAGGACGATCCGGAGAGCCTTGTCGCCCGGCAGATGGCGTACTGGCGAGAGGCCCTGGCCGGCATCCCGGAGGAGCTGGAACTGCCCGCCGACCGGTCACGTCCGGCCGCGGCCTCGCACCAGGGGCACAGCGTGCCGATCGAGATCCCGGCCCACGTCCACGCCCGGCTGGCCGAGGTGGCGAAGGCGGAGCGGGTGACCACGTTCATGGTGGTCCAGGCGGCGTTGGCGGTGCTGTTGTCGCGGCTCGGGGCGGGCACCGACATTCCGATCGGAACGGCCAACGCGGGACGTACCGACGAGGCTCTCGACGACCTGGTGGGCTTCTTCATCAACACGCTGGTGCTACGGACCGATCTGTCCGGCAATCCGACCTTCCAGGACGTGCTCGCCCGGGTGCGCCGGACGAGCCTCCAGGCTCTCGCCCACCAGGACGTGCCGTTCGAACGCCTCGTGGAAGAACTCGCTCCGAGCCGGTCACGCGCCCGGCACCCGCTGTTCCAGGTGCAGCTCGACCTGCAGAACCTGGCGGAGGCCGTGCTGGAACTGCCCGGCGTGCGGGCGGGCGGGCTGCCGGGTGGGACGTCCGTGGCCAAGTTCGACCTGGAGGTACGGCTCGGCGAGGTCTTCGACGCGCAGGGGGCGCCTGCTGGAGTGCGTGGATCCGTGATCGGGGCGGCTGACCTGTTCGACCTGGCGTCGGTCAGTGGGATCGCGGGGCGGCTCGTTCGGGTGCTGGAACTGCTCGTCGCCGATCCGCAGGCTCGGGTCGAAGTGGTGGATGTGCTTGATGTGGGTGAGTGGCGGCGGGTGGTGGAGGAGTGGAACGACA
>NZ_BAAAMU010000322.1:0-897 GCF_039529435.1 Nonomuraea maheshkhaliensis | reverse complement strand
CGCCCGAGCGCGCCCAGCTCGGGCCCGTCCGGCGGCCCCGACAGCCGCAGGTCGGCGCCGGCCTGGTGCCGGGCCTGGTCGAGCTGCGAGGAACGCCAGGTGGCGGTGGTGGCCAGGGAGACGATGCCGATCGCGATGGCCATGGTGAGCAGCAGCGCGGGGCCCGCGTACTTGAGCGGTCGCCGGCTGACCTGCCAGGCTCCGAGCGCGGGCGCGAGGGCGGGCCGCCTGGAGGTCACCCGTTCGGCCAGCCTGGAGACCCGCGGCACCAGCCGCAGCCCCAGCATGCCGCCGGTCAGCAGGGCCAGCGCGGGCCCGGAGATGATCAGCGGGTCGATGCCCAGCCCACCCTGCGCGGTGGCGGTCACGGGCGCGCCGTAGCGCTGGAGCTGCCAGATGGCCAGCCCGGCCACGACCAGCAGCGCCAGGTCGGCGCCCGCCCGCTCGATCAGCCCGCGCCCGCCGCCGCGCCCGCGCGCCGACTGCTCCTCCACGTACGTACGCCGCGCGCCGGCCAGCGCGGGCAGCATCAGCAGCACGGCCGCGGCCAGCGCCACCCCGGACGACACGAGGAACGTGCCCAGATCCGCGACCGGCGCGAGCCGCACGCCCGAGGCCCTGATCCAGGGCAGCATGGTGACCAGCGTGAGCAGCGGTGGCCCGAGGAACGGCGCCACGATCGCGCAGGGCAGCGCCACCAGCAGCGCCTCACCGCCCGCCAGCGCCGCCAGCCGCACCGTGCCCGCGCCGCGCGAACGCAGCAGCGCCACCTCCATCCGGCGGTGGTCGGCCAGCAGCCGCGCGGTCAGCATCAGCGCGTACGCGGCCAGCAGCAGCAGTTGCAGCACCGGGATCAGCATGGTCGAGCGGGCCACCAGCGAGGCGGTGCCGAGCTGG
>NZ_BAAAMU010000321.1:0-915 GCF_039529435.1 Nonomuraea maheshkhaliensis | reverse complement strand
GGTCAAAGCCCTCGGTGCCGACTCCGGCATCTCCAAGAGCGAGGTCTCCCGGATCTGCGCCGACCTGGACGAGGAGGTGTCAGCCTTCCGGGATCGGTCGCTGGCCGGTCAGAGCTTCCCGTATCTGTTCCTGGACGCCACCTACTGCAAGGCCCGCGTCAACCGCCGGGTGGTCTCCCAGGCCGTCATCGTGGCCACCGGCGTCACCGCCGACGGCCGCCGCGAAGTCCTCGGCTTCTCCGTCGGGGACAGCGAGGACGGCGCGTTCTGGACCGCGTTCCTGCGCTCGCTGAAAGCCCGCGGCCTGGCCGGGGTGCAGCTGGTCATCAGCGACGCCCACGCCGACCTCGTCGCCTCCATCGGCGCGGTCCTGCTGGGTGCCGCCTGGCAGCGATGCCGGGTTCATTTCCTGCGAAATGTTCTGGCGAGTGTTCCGAAGGGGTCGGCCGAGATGGTCGCCGCCGCCATCCGCACCATCTTCGCCCAGCCCACCCCCGACATGGTCCGCGACCAGCTCGCCGTGATCGCCTCCATGCTCGGCCGCCAGTTCCCCAAGGTCGAGACCATGCTGCACGAAGCCGCCGACGACATCCTGGCATCACCCCCTTCCCACCCGCGCACTGGAAGAAGATCTGGTCCACCAACCCACTCGAGCGGCTCAACAAGGAGATCAAACGCCGCACCGACGTCGTCGGCGTCTTCCCCAACCCCCAAGCCCTGCTCCGCCTAGCCGGCGCCGTCCTGGTCGAAGCCCACGACGAATGGCAGGTCGCCGACCGCCGCTACCTGTCCGAAAGCTCCATGGCCCTACTCACCCCACCCAGCAACGACCCCACGGAGGTGGCACACACCGAACTCATGACGGCATAGTCGAAGTCCGCAGAGCCTCACGCGAGAACCGAACTACACCACTCC
>NZ_BAAAMU010000320.1:0-1004 GCF_039529435.1 Nonomuraea maheshkhaliensis | reverse complement strand
AGCGGCAGCGCGTCCAGGACGACGATCGCGGCCGGGACCATGTAGGACGGGAGCCGGTCGGCGACGAAGGCGCGGACCGGTTCTGCCAGGTCCTTCGCCGATCCTCCAGGGACGACGTAGGCGACCAAGCGCTTGTCCCCCGGGGCGTCCTCCCTGGCCACCACGGCGGCTTGGGCGACCGCTGGGTGTGTTGCTATCGCGGCTTGGACCTCGCCCAGTTCGATGCGGAAGCCGCGGATCTTGACCTGCTCGTCCACCCGGCCGAGATACTCCACCTCACCGTCCGCGTTCCAGCGCACCACATCGCCGGTCCGATACAACCGCCCACCCTCGGAGAACGGGTCCGCGACGAAACGCTCGCCGGTCAGAGACGGCCGGCCCAGATACCCCCGAGCCAGCCCATTCCCCGCCAAATACAACTCACCCGCCACCCCGACCGGCACCGGCGCGAGACGCTCGTCGAGCACGTAAACGCGGGCGTTGTCGACCGGGCGACCGATCGGCACCACACCGTCCACCTCGCCATCGGCATACCAGGCGGTGGCGTACACCGTCGCCTCCGTCGGCCCATAGATGTTGGCCACCCGCGCACCCGGCAACGCCGCACGCAACCCCGCCACAGCATCCACCGACAGCGCCTCACCCGCCAGCACCACCGTACGGGGCCGCACCTCCAACGAACCCGACCCCACCACCTGGGCCAGCGCCGACGGCACCCCGCTCACGAGACTGACATCGCGCAGATCCCGGCTCGCGTCGGCGACCGCCAGAACGTCGGGAACCACCTCCACGCAGCCGCCCGACACCAGCGGCCCGAACAATTCGAACACGGACACGTCGAACGTCAACGAGGTCGAGAACAACACCCGCTCGAAGTCCGCCCCACCGAACTCCCGCACAGCCCACGCCAAGAACCCGGTGACCGACCGCTGCTCGACCACCACACCCTTCGGCCGCCCGGTCGAACCCGACGTATAGATCACATACGCCGCATGACCCGGCAG
>NZ_BAAAMU010000319.1:0-1006 GCF_039529435.1 Nonomuraea maheshkhaliensis | reverse complement strand
AGCAGCCCGCCGGCCGCACCGGCGCCCGCCGCCAGCACGACGAGCCAGGTCGCGGCGGCCAGCCACCGATCGCCGCGCCGCCGGGCGCGCAGACAACCGCGCACCAGCGGGTACGGCACCACCACGGCGGCCACCGCCAGCCCCGGCTCCACCGCGAGCGCCGCGCCCAGCAGCGCCACCAGCACCGACCAGGTCCTGCCGAGCACGAGCCACAACGCCACCCCGGTGTTCCGCCACGCCGCCCGCTCGGCCTCCCTGCCCAGCCCGCCTCCTGACGCTGGAGCGAGCCTGTCGCCCCAGACCCGCTTGCGTGGCTGAGCGGGCCCGTCGCCGGAGGCCCGCTCGCCCTCCTGTGCCGTTTCGCCCGCGCGCCCGGTCTCGGCGAGTGCGCGCAGGGGATGGCCGCGCCAGGCCTCGGCCAACGCGCGCAGGGCCGCCAGCGCCGGCCAGCCGAGTACGGCGATGCCCGCCAGCCCGGCCCACACCGGGTCCAGCGAGGCGGGCAGGCCTTGCACCGCCCCCAGCAGCAGCCACCCGGCGAAGGCCACCGCCGACAGCGCCGCCGACACCACGGAGGCCCCGAGCCACGGGTCCCTGGCGAGCATCGCCCCCGCGTACCGCCACAGGCCCACCCGCCGCGCCTGCCGGACCGTCATCGGCACCAGCAGCACGAGCACGGCGAATCCGGCCAGCCGCGCCTGCGTGCCCCAGTCGAGCAGCAGCGCGGACCCGGCGATCACGATCGTGGCCACGGCCACCAGCAGGCGGACCTGCCGCGACCAGACCTCGAACGCCCGCCTGGCCCGCCCGGTCTCGCGCGGGTCGACGGGCCAGGCCGGGTCGTGGTGCGGCCGCGGCGGGTCCCAGCGCAGCAGGGCCAGCGCGAGGTTGACCCGGGCCTGCGGATCGCCGGGGTCGATGGCGAGCGCGGCCCGGTAGGCCCGCTCGGCCTCCCGGTGCTCGCCCCGCAGCAGGGCCAGGTCGCCCAGCATGACCTGGGGCCCGG
>NZ_BAAAMU010000318.1:0-1027 GCF_039529435.1 Nonomuraea maheshkhaliensis | reverse complement strand
CGCCGTGCAGAAGGTGGTCGACCGGCACGACATCTACCGCACCTCCATCGTCTGGGAGGGTCTGCGCGAGCCGGTCCAGGTGGTGTGGCGGCGGGCGAGCCTGCCGGTGACCGAGGTGAGGCTGCCCGAGGGGGACGGCGACCTGCCCGGACGGCTGGTCGCCCACGTCGGCCAGGTGCTGGACCTGGGCCGGGCTCCGCTGATGGACCTGCACGTCGCCCCGGTCCCCGGCACCGGCCGCTGGCTCGGGCTCATCAGGAACCACCACATCGTCCGCGACCACACCGCGCTGGAGATCGTCATGCGGGAGGTGCGGGCCATCCTCTCCCGGCGCGACGGCACGCTCCCGAAGCCGCTGCCGTTCCGTAACTTCGTGGCCCAGGCCAGGGGCGCCGTCGAGCGCGCCGAGCACGAGCGCTACTTCGCCGACCTGCTCGGCGACGTCACCGAGCCGACCGCGCCGTTCGGGATGGTGGACGTGCGCGGCAACGGCGCGGACGCGGTTCGCAAGGTGGTGCCGTTCCCGGCGGAACTGCACACCCGGCTGCAGGAGGTCGCCCGCCGCGTCGGGGCGAGCCCGGCGACGCTGCTGCACGTGGCGTGGTCGCGGGCGCTGGCGGCGGTGTCGGGACGCGACGACGTGGTGTTCGGCACCATCCTGTTCGGCCGCATGAACGCCGGCAGCGGCTCCGACCAGGTGCCCGGCCCGTACATGAACACTCTCCCCGTACGGGTGCGCATCGGTGAGCTCGGCGTGCTGGGCGCGGTGGCCGCGATGCGCGGGCAACTGGCCGGGCTGCTGGAGCACGAGCACGCGCCGCTGACCCTGGCGCAGCGGGCCAGCGGCGTGCCGGGCGACCTGCCGCTGTTCACCGCGCTGTTCAACTACCGGCACAACACGAGCCGGCCTCAGCAGAACGACGCCCCCGACACGGACGGGGCCCTCGACGGCATCAGCCTCGTCTACCTGCGCGAGCGCACCAACTATCCGCTGCTGGTGTCGGTCGATGACGACGGTGGCCGGATC
>NZ_BAAAMU010000317.1:0-1076 GCF_039529435.1 Nonomuraea maheshkhaliensis | reverse complement strand
CCCGGCGGCGGGCTGCTCGCCGAGGACCGCGGCCCGCTCGCCGCGCCGCCGCCAGGCCGCCCGCCACTCCGCCTGTGGGAAGCCCTGCGTGCTGGGCAGGTCGGCGCGCAGGTCGATGACCGTCTCGGTGGAACGCTCGGGCTCCCTGACCGGCGGGCCGGCGCCGGGGCGCGAGACGTAGGTGCCGGAGCCGTGGCGGCCGCTCACGTACCCCTCGGCCAGCAGCCTCTGGTACGCCGTCAGGGCCACGCCGCGCGAGGTCCCGAGTACGGCGGCCAGGGTGCGGGTGGACGGCAGCCGGGCGCCGGCGGCCAGCCGCCCGTGCCGGATGGCGGCGCGGAGCTGGGCGGCGAGCTGCTCCTGCAGCGGCTCCGGCAGATCGCGGTCGAGAGTGATCGCGAAATTGAGCCCTTGCGGATGACGCATGGATGATCCCCCAGTGCATGTCGGAACGTGGCCCCTCCCCTCAGGCGTGCCATCCCGTTCCACCGGCGTTCCATCCGCCACCCATACGCGCGACCCACACGGGGGATCACCGCGGCCGGTACGAGCAGCCCGCCCGCAGCTACCGCGGCCGGTACGAGCAGCGCACCCCCGTCTGCACGCAGGCCCGCAGCTCCTCACCGATCACCGCGTCCACGGCCTCGATCCGGGCCAGCGCCCGCCTGATCGCCTTGCCGACGGCGATCCTGGCACGCTCGTCGCCGTCCGCGAACGGCCGCGCCCGCCCCCCGATGCCCGTCGCCGCCGCCAGCTCGCTGATCAGCCACTCGCGCTCCAGCCGCACCGCCGCCGCGCGCTCGAGGTCGTGCATCGACTCCAGCTCGTCGATCTCGGCCTGCAGCTCGGCCAGCCGCTGCCGGTAGGTCTCCCTGGCCAGGTCGTCGAGCATCGGCTGGGCGGAGTCGCCCTGCCCGGCCGGCCGGCACGCGCCAGCCGCCAGGTCGGCGGCCGGGATCTCGCGCCCGGGGTTGCCGACCAGCGTGGCCAGATGCCCCATGCCGACACTGTGATCGACCAGCACCATCCGCCCGCCCAGCTCGACCTGCCAGTGCCGCCCGTGACGGCGTAACCGG
>NZ_BAAAMU010000316.1:0-1094 GCF_039529435.1 Nonomuraea maheshkhaliensis | reverse complement strand
CGCACGGCGCCGCCCGCCGAGCGGAGCCGCCCGGCGCGCCCCGAGACCGGCGGCGCGACGTCGTCCCGTCCCTCGGCCCGGCCCGCCGCGTCGCGGCATCCGTCGCGCCGGTCGCGGGCGCCGTTCGTGCTGCTCGTCGTCGGCCTGCTCTGCGGCGGCCTCGTCAGCCTCCTGCTGCTCAACACCATGCTCGCCCAGGACGCGATCACCGACGCGTCGCTGCGCGAGCAGATCGCGGTGGCCGAGCAGGAGAAGGAGAAGATCGAGCAGGAATACCAGCGCAAGACGCAGCCCGGCGTCATCGCCGACATGGCCGACAAGCAGGGCCTCAGCCGCAGGTGGGACGAGGTCAACCCGTGGACCAGCGGCACGACCGACACCCAGGCCGGCCAGGCGGACAGCACACGGTGAGCGGTTCCGGCGGCAGGGGGCAGGGACCCGGCCGTGGCGCAGGCGGCGCCGGCTCTCAAGGAGGGCCAGGCGCCGCTCGTCGTACGCCGGGAGGACCGGGCAGGAGCGGACGCCAGGGCGGCCGCTCCGGCGGCCGTTTCGACGAGGAGCGTTTCGACGAGGGGCCTTCCGACGGCGGTCGTTCGGGTGGCCGGTCCGACAGCGGGCGGTCCGACGGTGGCCGCTCGGGCGGTGGCCGGTCGGATGGCGGTCGATCGGATGGTGCGGGCCGTTCCGGCTCGCCGGAGAACCCACCGCGGCGGCCCCGTGAGCGGCTCGACCCGCTCGACCTGCCGTTCGGGCACGACGACGGCCGGGCGCGCCCGCCGCGTGAGCCGGGCGAGGAGCCGCGCGGCCGGTCGCGGCCCGGCGATGACGGCCCACGGGGCCGGTCACGGGACGACGGCCCGCGCGGGCGTTCGCGCGACCGTGACGACGACGAACCCCCGAGGAGGCGCGCCCCTCAATCACGCGACGACGGCGACCGCCCCCGAGGCCGTGCGCCCCGGTCGCGCGACGAGGACGAGCGGCTCAGGGGACGCGTCCAGGGCCGCGACGAGCGCGCGCACGGACGTTCCGGTGACCGGGCCGGTGACGGGGCCGGTGACCCGGCCGGTGTCCGGGCCGGTGATCGGGCGGGCGTG
>NZ_BAAAMU010000315.1:0-1182 GCF_039529435.1 Nonomuraea maheshkhaliensis | reverse complement strand
AACGCACGTGGAGAGTGTCGACCGTTGATATCAGGCGCCTGCGGTAAAATCGCGAACCGTCAAGGTGCCCGCCAGCAGAGGCGGTGGGCCGCCCAACTTGGCGGGTTCGCTGGATACGGCGGGCGCGCTGGGCGGCGGACAGCCCGGACGGCGGCCGACTGGGGCGTGCGGCCCCCAGGGCCGGCCGGCAGCGCGGCGGAGGGCCGGGGATGGTTTTGTACCACAAATAGTTGGCGTCCTGCCGCATCCACCGCCACTGCTCCGGAGGCACCAGATGCCCATTCCACCAGCAGATTCTTCGACGATATTCAAGGAAGGCACACGTTACCAATGGCCGAACGGCGACATTCTCCGGATCGAACTCCGAGAGGCCGGCGCGCTGCAACTTCCAACTGGAAATCTGGTGGCACGCGATAACAGCATTGGGGGTCTTGACCCTGAGGATGATACACAGGCGTTTGCCGTGAAAGTAATGAGCGGAAGCTACCCTGTGGTACTCGCGATCGTAAACTGGGAAAAGTCGCCGCACGCCCGCCAAAGGGTGGCTGCCGCCAAAGTCATGATATCCCAAGTCGAGGCAACCTCTTGGGAAATGGCGCTACGCCCAGGGCAGCGAATCGCCGACCTCGCACCAGATTCGGTTTACGGGTTCCCCGTCGACAGTGGTCAAGGGTGTTATCTCGACGCATCACTCCTTTCATTCTTGCAAGCCTCTCAGCGCGATGAGGTGCAACTCGATGCGGCTCGTGACGAGGTCATGGAGAACTGCCACGCTGAATTGATCGACCCGAAGACCGGCGGAAATATCATACTCTTCGACTGTGGCATGGGCGATGGCCTGTATCCGACCTGGATAGGCCGATCAGCAGCTGGAGAAATCGTATGTTTTGCCACCGACCTCGAGCTTCTGTCACATAGCCTGGGCACCCTTCCCCAGGTGTGAATCCCTCTTCATTCCAGGTAGCTGAAGGGATTCGTTCCCGAGCATCAACTGAGGTGCAGTCGGCCAATACGTTAGACGCGCTACTCGCCACATTGACGTTCGCAGGAGGCGCATTATCTGGAGCCGCAACCCCATGGGATAGCGGCCTGGCAAACTCGGACAACACCAGTTGAGCGCTGCTGGAAGCAACGGCTCCCGGCCGGCCTCCGGCAGCGCTCGATCCGTCAGCCCACCTATCC
>NZ_BAAAMU010000314.1:0-1210 GCF_039529435.1 Nonomuraea maheshkhaliensis | reverse complement strand
TCCCCCATGCGGAAGAAAGTGCTGGTCCTGGGCGGGAACTTCGGCGGGCTCAACGCCGCGCTCGGCGTCAGGCACGAGCTGGAGGGGGACGTGGACGTCACGGTCGTGTCGGCCGCCGATCGTTTCCTGTTCAACCCGTCGCTCATCTGGCTGCCGTTCGGCAAGAGATCTCCGGCCGCCATCACCTTCCCGCTGGCGCCGACCTTCGGGATGCACGGGGTGGAGTTCGTGCACGCGCAGGCCACGGCGATCGACCCGCGGGCGCGGGTCGTGCGCACGACCAAGGGTGTCCGCAGTTACGACTACCTGGTCATCGCCACGGGCTACCGCAACACCTTCGACGTCCTGCCCGGGTTCGAGTCCGCCGACGGCGCGTACACGATCACCACGCTGGAGGACGCCGTGAGGGCGGGGGAGGGGTGGCGCCGGTTCCTCGACGACCCCGGGCCGGTGGTGATCGGGGCCACGCAGGGGGCGGGGTGCTTCGGCGCGGCGTACGAATTCCTGTTCAACACCGCGTACCAGTTGAAGAAGGCGGGGCTGCGCGGGCGGGTGCCGCTCACGTACGTGACCGCCGAGCCCTTCTTGGGGCACTTCGGCATCGGCGGGTTGCCGGGCGGCGAGAGGCTGCTGCGGATGTTCTGCAAGAAAGAGGGCATCCGGACCGTCACCGGGGTGGCGATGCAGGAGCTCGCGCCGGGCAAGTTGCGGCTGGCCGACGGGCAGGACCTGCACTATGCGTACGCGATGATCGTGCCGCCCTTCACCGGCCAGGAGGTGGTGGCCGCGGTGCCGGGTCTGGCCGATGACAAGGGGTTCGTGCCGGTACGAGACACCTACCAGTCGCTCGCCTACCCCGAGGTCTACGCGGTCGGGGTCGCCGCCGCGGTGCGGGTGCCGTGGACCACCGCCATCCCGGTGGGTGTGCCCAAGACCGGCTTCCCGACCGAGGTCCAGGCGCGTGTCGCCGCCGCGAACATCGCCGCCCGCATCCGCGGGCTCGGCCCGGTCGCGCACAAGGAGTTCGGCGCCATCCCGGCCGTCTGCGTCATGGACGCCGGCGACAACGGAGTGATGATCCTGGCCGACCGGATGCTGCCGCCGCGCAAGTTCGGCGTCATGATCCCGGGGCCGCAGGCGCACGTCGCCAAGGTCATGTTCGAGAAGTACTTCATGTGGAAGTCCCGTCACGGCTACGTACGGCTCCCGT
>NZ_BAAAMU010000313.1:0-1251 GCF_039529435.1 Nonomuraea maheshkhaliensis | reverse complement strand
CGCACGGCGACCGGTGAGCTTGCGACGCCGGTGGTGGAGCTGTTCGAGGCGCAGGTCGCCGGTCGGCCGGACGCGGTTGCGGTGGTGGCTCCGGACGGCGAGGAGGTCACCTTCGCCGATCTGGACGAGCGGGCCAATCGGCTGGCGAATGTCCTGGTCGGTGAGGGGGTGGGCGCCGAGTCCGTCATCGGGGTGTGTCTCGATCGCGGTGTCGATCTGGTCGTGGCGTTGCTGGCGGTGTGGAAGGCCGGTGGCGCGTACGTGCCGATCGACCCCAAGCAGCCGGTGGACCGGATCGCGTACCTGCTCGCCGACAGCCGGGCCGTGCTGACCGTCACCAGCGAGGAGATCGCCGAAGAACTGCCCGCGAGCCACGCCCGCATGCTGGTCCTCGACGACACCTTCACCGCCCTGCGCCTGTCGATGGCGGCGAAGGAGAAGCCGGAACGTCACCTCCACGGCGGTCAGACGGCCTATGTCATTTACACCTCGGGCTCGACCGGCCGGCCGAAGGGGGTGTTGGTCAGTCAGGCGGCTTTGGCGAATTATGTGGCTTCGGTGCCTGGTCGGCTCGGGATGGATGGTGGCCGGTATGCCCTGGTTCAGGGGCAGGCGACCGACTTGGGCAACACGATCGTCTTCGCGGCCCTGACCTTGGGCGGTGAGTTGCATGTCATGGCGGAGGAGGCCGCCACGGATCCGGACGCTTTCGGCAGTCTGCTGGTCGAACGCCGGATTGATTTCGTGAAGATGGTGCCGTCTCATCTGGCGGCGATGGGTTCTGGTCTCGTGCCCGCTCGCGCGCTGGTGCTGGGTGGTGAGGCGGCTGCTCCGGACTGGCTGGGGCGGCTGGTGGCCGAGGCCGACGAGCGTGGTTGCGCGGTGTTCAACCACTACGGCCCGACCGAGACGACGATCGGTGTGGCCACCACCCGCTTGAGCGGCGGTGGCTTGGCACCGGTCGGTGCGCCTGTGGCCAACACCGCCTTCCATGTTCTGGATGAGCATCTGTCGCCTGTCCCGCCGGGGGTTACCGGTGAGCTGTATGTCGCGGGTGCCCAGTTGGCTCGCGGCTATCTCGGCCGCCCGGGTCTGACCGCAGAGCGCTTCGTGGCTTGCCCGTCCGAGCCGGGCACCCGCATGTACCGCACCGGTGACCGCGCCCGCTGGACCACCGACGGCCACATCGTCTTCGCCGGCCGAGTCGACGACCAGGTGAAAATCCGTGGGTTCCGCGTCGAACCAGGCGAG
>NZ_BAAAMU010000312.1:0-1261 GCF_039529435.1 Nonomuraea maheshkhaliensis | reverse complement strand
AGCACCAGCCCGGCCGCCACCAGCAACCTCCCCCGGGGCGACTCGGGCGCGCTCCGCGCACCGTCCGTCCCCGGCACGGACACGGCCGGTACGGGACGCGGCGGCGGCCCGATCAGCGGCGGCAGAACGGCCGGCGGCGGGACGGCCAGGGGCTCCGGCCGGGCGGCCGGTGCCGGGCTCAGGAAGTCGGGCCCCTGCGGGCTGCCCATGCCTCTCACGGCAGCCTCGAGAACCACAACATCGACGTCATCGCCGCGATGAGCGCGAAGATCAGCCCCGCTCCGACGAACCACTGCCAGACCTCCTGACGCTCGATCCGATACCCGACCGACGTGCCGATGTCCTCATAGACCGCCTGTAGTTCGTCGCCGCTGGCCGCCTCGTAGAAGCCGCCGCCGGCCGCGTCGGCCAGGCCGCGCAGCGCGGGCCCGTCCACCGGAACCGGCACCTCCTGGCCGCCCAGGCTGATGGTGCCGTCCGCCGTTCCGTAGGCGATGGTCGTGACGGGGACGCCCCGCGAGGACGCCTGCGCCGCCGCGTCGGGCACCGTGCGGCCGGTGGTGTTGGAGCCGTCGGACAGCAGCACGATGTGCGCGGGCGGCGCCTCCTCCTCCGAGTCGAGTGCGGCGATGGCGTCGAGGGAGGAGAAGACGGCCTCGCCGATGGCGGTGCCGGAGCCGGTGCTGAGCCGGTCGAGGGCGCTCAGCACCGTACGCCGGTCCGTGGTGGGCGGCACGGCGACCGAGGCCGACGCCGAGAACGACACCAGGCCCAGGTTGAACCGCTCCGGCAGGCCCTGGACGAACTGCCTGGCCGCCTGCTTGGCCGCCTCGAACCGGTTGGGCGAGACGTCGGTCGCCCCCATGGAGGCCGAGACGTCGAACGCCACCATGATCGTCGCCCGTTCGCGCGGCACCCGCACCTCGGCCGTCGGCCGGGCGAAGCCCACCACGAGCAGGGCGAACATGAGCAGCAGCGCCGCCGCGGGGACGTGCCTGCGCCAGCCGGGCCGCCGCGGCGCCACCTTGTCCAGCAGGTCGAGGTTGGTGAAGCGGACGGCGTAGGAGGTCCTGCTCCGCAGCGTCATGACCACGTACGTCACCGCCAGCAGGGCCACGGGGACGAGCAGCAGCAGCCACAGGGGCGCGAGGAGGCTCACGCGGCGTCACCCCCGCCCCCAGGCGGCCGGCCCTGCCGGGTCGGCCCCGTCGCCAGCGCGGCGAGGCGCCGCTGGCGCATGACGTGCCTGACCAGGTCGTGC
>NZ_BAAAMU010000311.1:0-1285 GCF_039529435.1 Nonomuraea maheshkhaliensis | reverse complement strand
GCCAAGCGGCGAGCGGCCGCCGCGCGCCGGGCCGCGACCAGACGGGCCAGCAGGCCCAAGGTCAGGATCCGGCAGCGGCCCGCCGTCCGCCCGAGCAGCCGCAGGGCGGTCCAGCGCAACACCCCGGCCAAGGCCCGGCGCAACCCGCCGGCCCAGCAGAGCACCGGCCAGTCGCGCGGGCTGTCCGAGGCGCAGAAACGCTCGATCGACGAGCAGTTGGGCCGGGTCCGTCCCACGGGATCCCACCAGGGGACGGCCAGGAGCATGGCCGACGAGATGGCCGACCAGGGCACCGGATGGGGCCCGGCGTCGAAGCCGTACTCGTCGGACACGCCACGCTCGAAGGCGCCGGTGATCATCTGGCGTCTCTGGCAGATCTTCCGCCCGCCGGCGACCCCGTGACCGCCGCCCCCGCCGGGTGATCCGGCGGGGGCCAGACCCAGGAAGCTCCCGTTCCGGCCCTGCCCGGAGCGGGAGCTTCCGCATGCCGGTGATCCGGGCGGCGGCGCGTGACGAAGAGTTTCGCGGCGCTCGGTGCAAGGGGAGGCATGGGATGCGGTTTCGGATGCTGGGGCCGTTACGCGTTCACACCGGTGGCGGCTGGGTCGGCGTGGCCGCCGAGCAGCAGCGGGTGGTGCTGGCCGTGCTGCTGGTCGAGGCCGGGCGGGTGGTGAGCACCGACCAGCTGGTGGACGCGGTCTGGGGCGAACGGCCGCCCCGGACCGCCGCCAACACGATCGCCGCGTACGTCAGCCGCCTGCGCCGGCTCGTGGGCCCCGACGTGCTGGCCGGGCGGCGGCGCGGATACGAGCTGCTCGCCGACGGCGACATCGACGCGGTGCTGTTCGAGGACGGGGTGGCGGGCGGGCGCCGGGGGCTGAAGGGGGGCGCTCGGGCGGGCGCTGGCGCTGTGGCACACCCCCGAACCCGTGCTCGCGGACGTTCCGTCCACCCGGTGGGTGGAGACGCGGACCGCCGAGCTGGAGCAGCTGCGGCTCGGGGCCGTCGAGGACCACGCGGACGCGCGGCTGCGGCTGGGACTGCACGCCGACCTCGTCGAAGAGCTGGACCGGCAGGCACGCGAGCACCCGCTGCGCGAACGGCGGTGGGCCCTGCTCATGACGGCGCTGGCCCGGTGCGGTCGGCGGGCCGAGGCGCTGGACGCCTACCAGCGGGCACGCCGGCTGCTGGGCGCCGAGCTGGGCCTGGAGCCCGGCCGGCGGCTGCGGGAACTGCAGCAGGCGATCTTGGTGAATGACGCGCCCGCGCCGGCCGCCGCCGGAGG
>NZ_BAAAMU010000310.1:0-1299 GCF_039529435.1 Nonomuraea maheshkhaliensis | reverse complement strand
GCGGCGGCTGCGCCATCCCGAGGCGCTCGGCGGCCCGGCCGAAGTGCAGCTCCTCGGCGACGGCCACGAAGTACCTCAGCTCACGGGTCTCCAGGGTGTCCACCGCACCAGAATAGTCCCGTGATACCTGCCGGGTATGACAGCGCACCCGATCGGTGTTGGAGCTCGCGGCCGGGCCGGGGGCAGGATCGACACCGTGAGCGAGAAGAAGATCGCGCTGGTGACCGGCGCGAACAAGGGGATCGGATACGAGATCGCGGCCGGGCTCGGCGCTCTCGGCTACGGCGTCGCAGTGGGCGCCCGCGACGACGCCCGGCGGGAGACCGCCGTCGAGAAGCTGCGCGCCGCCGGGGTGGACGCCTTCGGGGTGCCGCTGGACGTGACCAGCGACCAGAGCGTCACCGCGGCGGCCGAGTTCGTCGAACGCCGGACCGGGCGGCTGGACGCCCTGGTCAACAACGCGGGCATCTCGGGAGCGATGTCGGCGGAATGGATCCAGGATCCGACCACGACCGACCTGGACGAGGTCCGCAGGGTCCTGGAGACCAACGTCATCGGCGTCATCCGGGTGACGAACGCGATGCTGCCGCTGCTGCGGCAGGCGCCGTCGCCCCGCATCGTCAATGTGTCCAGCAGCGTCGCCTCCCTGACCTGGCAGGCGGACCCGGACGTCGACGTCGGCCCCCTCATGAGCATCTACGCGCCGACGAAGACGTATCTGAACGCCGTCACCCTGCAGTACGCCCGGCGGTTCGCCGGCACGGACATCCTGATCAACGCGGTATGCCCCGGCCTGGTCGCGACCGACTTCACCGGTTTCCAGGGGCCCCGCACGCCGGAGCAGGGCGCGGCCGTGGCGATCCGCTTCGCCACGCTGCCCGACGGCGGTCCCACCGGGTCCTTCTTCCAGGACGACGGCGTCATTCCCTGGTGACCTCGAACGCCTGGCGCGTGCGGAAGTTGACGAGGGTGCCGCCGCTGTGACAAGCTGAAGGCGGCACCGAGGTTGACGCTCATAGTAGGTGTAGACACTCGTTTGCATTTTGGGTTATGCTGCTCCCTCGCGCTGCCTTACTCCGCCCCGGGTCACTCCGGGGCGTTTGGCATGCGCGCAGTCCGATTCCATCCGTGCCCCGGAAGGACATCTGTTGGCAGCTTCGCGCACCGCCTCCGCCATACCCGCCGGTCCCCGCCGTGTCTCCTTCGCCCGCATCGAAGAGCCCCTCGAAGTTCCCGACCTTCTCGCCCTGCAGACCGAGTCTTTCGACTGGCTGCTCGGCAACGAGAAGTGGAAGGCCC
>NZ_BAAAMU010000309.1:0-1338 GCF_039529435.1 Nonomuraea maheshkhaliensis | reverse complement strand
AGGTCCTGGCAGCCAAGGCCGTCGCCGCCTGGAACCTGCACGAGCTCGCCGGCGAGGTGGACGCCTTCATCCTCTACTCCTCCGCGGCAGGCGTCCTCGGCGACGCCGGACAGGCCAACTACGCCGCCGCCAACGTCTTCCTCGACGCCCTCGCCGCCCACCGCAAGGCCCGCGGCCTGCCCGCGCAGTCCCTCGCCTGGGGCTTCTGGGAGCAGCGCAGCGCCATGAGCGCCCACCTCGGCGACGCCGACGTGGCCCGCATGGAGCGCTCGGGCGCCCGCGGCCTGTCGTCCGGCGAAGGACTCGCCCTGCTCGACGCCGCCATGACCATCGACGAGGCGCTGCTGCTGCCCATCTATCTCGACCTGCCGCGCGCCGCCGACGCGCCCCGGCTGCTCGACGGCCTGGTGCGCAGGCCCGTCCGTCGTGGCGCCGCCGCCGGCACGGCGCCGGGCGGAGCCACTGCCGCGCTGGAACGGCAGCTCGCCGCACTGCCGGAGCCGGAACGCGACGAGCTGCTGCTCAAACTCGTCAAGGCGCAGGTCGCCGTCGTGCTCGGACATTCGGGTACGGACTCCGTCTCGGCGCAGCGGGTGTTCACCGAGATCGGGTTCGACTCGCTCACCGCCATCGAACTGCGTAACAAGCTGAACGCCGCCACCGGGCTGCGCCTGCCGTCCACCCTCGTCTTCGACTATCCGACGCCGCTCGCGCTCGCCGGCTACCTCAAGGAACGCCTGCTCGGCGCGGAGCCGGCCACCGCGCCCAAAGCGCCCGCCACGGCCGAGCTCGACGAGCCGATCGCGATCGTCGGCATGGCCTGCCGCCTCCCTGGCGGCGCGAACTCGCCCGAGGCGCTGTGGAGCCTGCTGATGGACGAGCGCGAAGGCATCTCCCCGTTCCCCGCCGACCGGGGCTGGGACCTGGAGCGCCTGTTCGACCCCGACCCGGACAAGCGGGGCACCAGCTACGTCAAGCTGGCCGGCTGGTTGCACGAGGCCGGGGACTTCGACGCCGAGTTCTTCGGCATGAGCCCCCGCGAGGCGCTGGCCACCGACCCGCAGCAGCGGCTCCTGCTCGAAGTGGCCTGGGAGACGCTGGAACGCGCGGGCGTCGACCCCACCGGCCTCAAAGGCAGCGACACCGGCGTCTTCATCGGCGCCACGGCCACCGGCTACGCCACCGGCCCCGGCCGGCTGCCGGAGGACGTCGAGGGCTACCTGGTCACCGGCACCTCCATCTCGGTCACGTCAGGACGCATCTCCTACACCCTCGGCCTGCAAGGCCCCGCCGTGACCGTCGACACGGCGTGTTCGTCGTCGTTGGTGGCGTTGCACT
>NZ_BAAAMU010000308.1:0-1397 GCF_039529435.1 Nonomuraea maheshkhaliensis | reverse complement strand
TCGGCCCGTACGAGCATCACTCGAACGAGCTGCCCTGGCGCGAGTCGATCGCCGAAACCGTCGCGATCGGCGCGGACTCCTCCGGCCACATCGACTGCGCTGACCTGCGCCGCCGGCTCGTCCAGTACGCCGACCGGCCGCTGCTCATCGGCAGCTTCTCCGCCGCCTCCAACGTCACCGGCATCCTGACCGACACCGACCGCGTCACCGGGCTGCTGCACGAGCACGGCGCGCTGTCGTTCTGGGACTACGCCGCGGCCGCGCCGTACGTGCCGATCCGCATGACGGCCGGCACGGGCGGTCACAAGGACGCGCTCTTCCTGTCGCCGCACAAGTTCGTCGGCGGCCCGCAGACGCCCGGCGTCCTGGTGGTGCGCCGGGAACTGATCCGCAACCGGGTGCCCACCGCGCCCGGCGGCGGCACGGTGCTGTTCGTGGGCCCGGCCGGGCACAGCTATCTCGACGACCCGGTCGCCAGGGAAGAGGGCGGAACACCGGCGATCGTGGAGTCGATCCGCGCCGGGCTGGTGTTCCGGCTGAAGCAGGCGGTCGGCACCGACCTCATCCAGGCCCGCGAGGAACGGTTCTGGCAGCGTGCCCTGCGGCGCTGGGGGCGTAACCCGGACATCGAGATCCTCGGGGATGTGCACGCCCGCCGCCTGCCCATCGTCTCGATCAGGTTCCGCGCGTCCGGCGGGTTGTACCTGCACCACAACTACGTGGTGGCACTGCTGAACGACCTGTTCGGCATCCAGGCGCGCGGCGGCTGCTCCTGCGCCGGCCCCTACGGTCACCGCCTGCTCGCCATCGACACCGCCCACTCGCACGCCTTCGAACAGGAACTTCAGGCGGGTTGCCAGGGCATCAAACCCGGCTGGGTGCGCGTCAACTTCAACTACTTCATCTCCGGCACAGTCTGTGACTACCTCATCGACGCCGTGGACCTCATCGCCCGCTACGGCCACCGGCTGCTGCCCGACTACCGCTTCGACCCGGCCACCGGGCTGTGGCGGCATCGCGACGGCCCCACCGAGCCACCGCTGCACCTAGGCGACCTGCGCTTCGACGACTTCAGGCCGCCCGCCACCCGCGTGCGGGCCGGCGAGGACGCCCTGCCACGCCATCTGGAGCAAGCCCGCGTCATCCTGGAGGTCCGCCCGGACGAGCTCGGCCTGGCCCCACCGGACCTGCCGGACGACGTCGAACGCCTGCGCTGGTTCCCGCTGCCCAGGGCCTGCCAGGCCACGCCATGAAGACACCGCTGGACGGTGCCGCCCGGGTGCTCGCCGTCCAGCGGTCACCGCGGGCCAGGTGGCCTCTGGTACGGCAGTCCAGGACTTTCGGCCCTGCGCCGGTGCCCGGAGGCCGGGATAGAGCTGGGGTATGGCAGGGACGGT
>NZ_BAAAMU010000307.1:0-1443 GCF_039529435.1 Nonomuraea maheshkhaliensis | reverse complement strand
GAGAGATGAACGTCGCCGTGCTGACCGGGATCGCCTTCGTCCTGGTCCTGGGCGTTGCGGGTGGGGCCGCCCCGCCCCCCCGCGAACGACTCCCTCGCCGCCGATGGCGGCCCCGGCCCGCTCTTCGCCGCGCTGAGCGCCAGGGTGAGCGCGATCTACGAGGCGGAACGAGCCGCGATCGACCGTCTGTCGGCCCTGATCGCCTGACGACCGGCGAAAACCCGGCGACGGGATGGCCGAGTGGTGAGTAGCGTCGTCATGTCACGCAGTCACCAGCCACACCGCCGGCCATCACCGTCACCACCAGCCACCACCGTCGCCGAAAGCAGGACATGAAGATCACGAACGCCGTCGTCACCGGTGCCGCCGGTGGGATCGGCCGCGCTCTGGCCGCCCGGCTGATCGCGGAGGGGGCGCGCGTCGTGCTCTCCGACATCGACGCGGCGGCCCTCACCGAGACCGCCGGCGAGCTGGGCGGGAGCGCCGTCGCCGCCGACGTCTCCGACGCCGGCTCGATGGAGGCGCTCGCCGCCGCCGTGCCCGTGCCCGACCTCGTCTGCCTGAACGCGGGCATCGTCGGCCGCGACCTCGGCGTGCCGTGGGAGGTGAGCGCCGAGGACTGGGCGCGCGTGTTCGCGGTCAACGTGGGCGGCGTGAGCAACGGCCTGCGGGCGTTCGTGCCCAGGATGCTGGCCGGCGGGCGGCCCGGGCACATCCTGATCACGGCCTCGCTGGCGGGGCTGGTGACGTTCCCGGCCGGTGGCGCGTACGCGGCCTCCAAGCACGCCGTCGTCGCGCTCGCCGAGCAGGCGGCGCTGTCGCTGGCCGGCACGCCGATCGGGGTGACGCTGCTGTGCCCCGCGCTCGTCCGCACCGGAATGTCGCCTGAGGGCGAGGACCCGGCCGACGTCGCCGCCGGCGCCCTGGCCGCCGTCCGGGCCGGCCGCTTCACGGTGGTGCCCGACGGGTGGGGCGGCGAGATCGAGCGGCGCGCCCGGTGGCTCGCCTCCGGCACCCAGCCGACGCCCCCGAACCTGCCGGAGTGACGGCCGTTCGGTCGCGCGAGGCTGCCGACGTACCGGAGTGACGGCCATTCTCCTCTCTTGGGAGGAAGCGCCGCTTTCGTCCGCGTACGGCTAGGGTGAGTCGTCGGAGGAGGGAGGGGTCATGCGTACTCGGCTGTCGGCCGCTTTCCTGCTCCTCCTCTCCTGGTTCCTGCCGCCGGCCGCCCACGCGCAGGCCGTTGCGCAGATCACCGTCGCGCAGGCCCAGGCGTGGCGGCCCGACCAGCACCATTCCGGGATACGGCAGCTACCGCCCCCGGCCCCGGCCGTAAGAGCGTGGGCGGGCCCCGGCAGCACGACCGGCACCCCGGCCGCGCTCGCGACCGGCCTCCCGGCGTTCCACGCCCCATGGGCCGTCGTCGTCGGCGACCCGGCCGCC
>NZ_BAAAMU010000306.1:0-1484 GCF_039529435.1 Nonomuraea maheshkhaliensis | reverse complement strand
GGGTCGGTGTACGTGCTGGCGGCCGGGATGACCGGCCCGGACGGCAACTTCGGCGCCACCGACCTCAAGCCGTCCGGCACCTGGCAGGCCGGCACGTCCGGCGGCGGCTTCTCCTACGACTACCCGCTGCCGGAGGCGCCGTCACCGGTCGGTAACGGGCCGAACCTGTCGCTGCAGTACGACGCCTCCTCCGTGGACGGCGAGGGCCACTGGACCAACAACCAGTCCGGCGTGACCGGGATCGGCTGGAACCTGTCGGCCGGGTTCATCGAGCGCAAGTACCGCCGCTGCACCGCCTGGACCGAGTACGACCCCGACACCGCCGCGCTGATCTGGCACGCCGACGAGAACGGCCCCTACGGCTCGGCCGTCTGCTGGGAGTCACCCGACGAGCTGGCCACCGACGTCACCAAGGACTACACCCAGTCGGAGCTGGTGCTGAACCTGGCCGGCCGGTCGGCCTCGATCGTCAAGGACCGCACCAGCGGGTTGTGGAAGACGGTGCCGGACTTCGGCTGGAAGATCGAGCAGCTCACCGGCGGCGCGGACGGCCTGGAGTACTGGAAGGTCACCTCCAGCGACGGCCAGGTCCACCGCTTCGGCTACACCAAGGACGCGCAGTGGCAGTTGCAGTACGTCGGCAACCAGCGCGCCGAGCCGTGCGCCGACCGGTACTTCAACGACATGATCCCGCCGACCTGCACCGGCGTGTGGCGGTGGAACCTGGACCAGTCGATCGACGCCAACGAGAACGTCATCGACTACACCTATGAGCGCGAGACCAACTACTTCTGCATGCCCGACTGTGTCTCCGAGGTCTACGTGCCGCTGCCCTACGATCGGGGCGGTTTCCTCAAGCAGATCAGCTACGGCCACAACACCCAGGTGTCCGGCAGCACGCCGACCTCGCGGATGACGTTCACCACCTCCGACCGCGGCGGCCTGGACGTGCCGACCGACCTGACCTGCGGCTCGTCTTGCACGACCAACGATGCGGTCGCGTTCTACTCCACCCGCAAGCTCGACTCGATCCTCACCGAGTCCAAGAACCCTGCCTCAGGGGTGTGGGAGCCGGACACCCGCACCGACTTCCGCTATCGGTGGATCTACACCCGCACTGACTTCGGCCCCGCCTACGACCCGGTGTTGTGGCTGGACAGCGTGCAGCAGACCGGCCTGGCGGGCACGAGTTCGCAGAAGCTGCCGCCGGTGAGCTTCGACGCCGCGATGGTCGCGGGCCGGATGGACTACGACAACTGGTCGGACTGGACCGACTTCCTGTCCTGGCGGATGGTGCCCCGCGTGGCCGGGATCGGCAACGGGATGGGCGGCCGGATCGAGGTCACCTACGGCCAGGCCGACCCGTGCGGCGGTGGCAAGGGCCGCGACGGCACCAGCTACTTACCCGACGCCACCGGCGACTGCTACCGCGTCGACTACGACTACAACGAGGAGACCGGCTACGAGAGCTGGGGCCGCTTCTT
>NZ_BAAAMU010000305.1:0-1489 GCF_039529435.1 Nonomuraea maheshkhaliensis | reverse complement strand
GGTCGCGTCCGAGGTGCGGTGTAAAAGTGAACGAGCGTAGGTTGCCGTGCTGAACCGTCCAAAGTTCGCACAACGCAAGGACCTACGCTCGTGGCACGCACACTACCGCCCGTTCAAGCCATCCGTGCCGAGATCGATGCCCTGTTCACCGAAGGCCGTGACCTGGTCGAGGTGATCGAGGACGTCGCCCGGCTCGGCGCCCGCCTGATCATCCAGACCGCCGTCGAAGCCGAGGTGGACGCCTTCCTCGGCCGCGCCCGCTACCAGCGGGCCGCCACCGTCACCACAACCGGCGGCGATGAGGAGCCCTCGGTGCGGCCGGGCTACCGCAACGGGCACTGCCCGACCACCGTTAAGACCACCAGCGGGCCGATCACCATTGCCCGGCCCAAGCTGCGCGGCACCACCGAGAAGTTCGCCTCCCGCCTGTTCGGCACCGGTGTCACCCGCACTCACGCGCTGGAGACGCTGGTCATCGCCTCGTTCGTGCGCGGCCTGTCCGTCCGTGACGTCGAAGGGGCGCTGGCTGACGCGCTCGGCCCCGAGGCCGCCCTGTCCAAGTCGACGGTCTCCACGATCTGCCAGGCCATCGTCGCCGAGTACGACGCCTGGTGCCGCCGTGACCTGACCAGCATCGAGCTGGACTACCTGTTCTTGGACGCCTCGCACTTCAAGATGCACGACGGGCAGCGGGCCGAGCCGATCCTGGCCGCCTGGGGCATCACTACCGCAGGCAAGCCCGTCTTCGTCGGCCTGGCCGCCGCCGGATCGGAGTCCACAGACGCCTGGCACGATTTCCTCACCGACCTCCTCGTTCGCGGCCTGCGCCCTCCGCTGCTCATCGTCTCCGACGGCGCGCCCGGCCTGATCAGCGCCGCCGAGCAGGTCTTCGCACCCTCGCTGCGCCAAAGGTGTCTCGTGCATCGCGCCCGAAACGTGCTGGCCAAGGTCAGCACCGGCGACCAGGCCGAGGTGAAGGCCGCCTACTGGCAGATCTTCGACCTCGGCGACCTCGGCGACCTCGGCGACGACGTCAAGGTCGGCCAGCAGCTCGTGGACTGGGTGCAGCGGCGCATCGACGCCTTTGCCGACACGTGGGCCGGCCGGTATCCGGCAGCGGTCAAATGCCTGCTCACCGACCGCCAAAGCCTGACCACCTACCTGCGCTTCCCGATCGAGCACCACAAGCGCGTGCGGCACTCCAACTTCATCGAACGCACCTTCGGCGAGACTCGCCGGTGCGTCAAGGTCATCGGCCGCTTCCCCGGCGAGACCAGCTGCGTTTCACTCGTGTGGGCCGTACTCGACCGCGCCGCCCGCGGCTGGCGCGGCTTCAGCCTGACCAGCAACGGCCTGCGCATTCTGCAGGACCTCCGCCGAGCCCTGCTGCATCCGCCCGTCCAGCTCCACCCGACCGACGAACCGGCCTTGGCACCCGCCACCGAAGCCGCCTAAGATCCACCCACGGCACCTACCTCGTCGAGCCTTT
>NZ_BAAAMU010000304.1:0-1520 GCF_039529435.1 Nonomuraea maheshkhaliensis | reverse complement strand
GTGGATGTGCTTGATGTGGGTGAGTGGCGGCGGGTGGTGGAGGAGTGGAACGACACTGCTGTTGATCTTGGTGGGTTGTCGGTGGTGGAGTTGTTCGAGGGTCAGGATCCGGGTGCGGTGGCGGTCTCTGTGGGTGGTGTGGAGGTTTCGTATGGGGAGGTGGAGGAGCGGGCGAATCGGTTGGCGCATGTGCTGATCGGTGAGGGGGTGGGGGCGGAGTCTTTGGTGGGGGTGTGTCTCGGGCGTGGGGTGGATTTGGTGGTGGCGTTGCTTGCGGTGTGGAAGGCGGGGGCGGGTTTTGTGCCGGTTGATCCGGGTCAGCCGGTGGAGCGGGTGGCGTTCATGCTGGCGGATTGTGGTGCGGCGTTGATGGTGACCAGTGGTGAGGTTGCGGATGAGTTGCCGGCGGGGCGTGGGCGGGTGCTGGTGGTGGATGACGTTCTGATGGGGTTGCGGCTGGCTGGGGTGCCGGCGGTGCGGCCTGCTAGGGAGTTGTGTGGTGATCAGGTTGCTTATGTGATTTACACGTCGGGTTCTACGGGTCGGCCGAAGGGTGTGGCGGTCACGCAGGCGGGGTTGGCGAATTATGTGGCGTGGGCTTCGGGGGCTTATGGGGTGGGTGGGGGTGTGCCGTTGCATTCGTCGGTGGCGTTCGACTTGTCGGTGACGAGTTTGTGGGTGCCGTTGGTGTCGGGTGCTGCGGTGGTGGTTAGCGAGCAGGGTGGTGTTGAGGGGTTGTCGGAGGTGTTGTCGCCGGGTTTGGGTCTGGTGAAGGTGGTTCCGGCGCATCTGAGTTTGCTGGCGGAGTCGGTGCCGGTGGATGTGGCGCGGACCTGGGTGGTGGGTGGGGAGGCCTTGTCGGGTGCGGTGGTGCGGTCGTGGCTGGAGCGGTCTCCGGGGTCGGTGATCGTGAATGAGTACGGTCCTACGGAGACGGTGGTCGGGTGTTGTGTTTATGAGGCTGGGTCTGAGGTGGGGGAGTCGGTGCCGATTGGGCGGCCGATTGCTAATTGCCGGTTGTTCGTGCTGGATGAGTGGTTGCGTCCGGTGCCTCCTGGGGTGGCGGGTGAGTTGTATATCGCGGGTGCTCAGGTGGCGCGCGGTTATGTGGGCCGGCCGGGGCTGACGGCGGAGCGTTTTGTGGCCTGCCCGTTCGAGGTGGGTGAGCGGATGTACCGCAGCGGCGACCTCGCCCGCTGGAACGCCGATGGAAACCTGGAGTACCTCGGCCGGACCGACGATCAGGTGAAGATCCGTGGATACCGGGTCGAGCCGGGCGAGGTGGCGGCGGTGCTGTCGGCGCATCCGCTGGTGGCCCAGGCGGCGGTGATCGCCCGCGAGGACGTTCCCGGTGACGCTCGGCTGGTGGCCTACGTCGTTCCGGCTGGGGACGGGGCCGAGGAGGCGGTGCTGGGGTACGCGGCGGCGCGGTTGCCGGAGTACATGGTGCCGGCGGCGGTGGTGGCGCTGGAGGCGTTGCCGCTGACGGCGAACGGCAAGCTCGACCGCAAGGCCCTGCC
>NZ_BAAAMU010000303.1:0-1528 GCF_039529435.1 Nonomuraea maheshkhaliensis | reverse complement strand
CTAGTACGGCAGCCGCCATTTGTTAGCTGACCTGGATATATGCAGTGGTCAGACGGGCTCGGTGATGGAACCAGCGGGCGCGGGCTTGATGATGGCGTCTCCAGGCTGACCAATGCGCGACGTGTTGTAGCGACGGTGTGCGGGTGGTGGCGGCGTTGAACAGGTGCTTGATCTCGGCGACCGTCAGCGGGATCAGGCCGGGATCTTCGGGCGGTTGTTCGTCGGGGTGGCGGGGCTTCATGGCTTGGGTGTCGGTGCGGTGCCGGGCGGCCGCAGCGCTGGCCGCGCAGACGGCCAGAGCGGCCATGACCAGCACGAGATGCCGGAGCAGAGCCTCATAGAGGCGCACCTGGGATTCGTCCAGGCCGAACAGGCTCTTGCCGGCCTGAAAACTCTCCTCCACCGGCCACCTCAGCCCCGCGGCGGCGATCAGGCGGGGTAGCGTGACCGGCTGGCCATCGGGGACAAAGCAGTAGCAGAAGGCCAGTTCGCCGGTGGTGCGGTGCTTACGAACCAGCAGGAAATGGGCGGGGCTGACGGTGGCGATCCAGGCCCAGGCGTAGGTGCGCTCACCCTTGGAGCCGTCACCGGCCGAGCGGATGACCCACTTGCGCTTCTGCCTCAAGTACCTGGCCACGGCCTGCTCACAGGTCAAGCAACTGCCGCCGCCGAGGGTGAGGGTGAAGGTGGCGCGGATGCGCAGCACGTAGGCCTGGCCGTGGTTCTCCAGGAAGGCGCGCAGCTTGGTGCAGGCGCCGTAGACCTCGTCCCCAGTCACGAAGTCCAGGCGCACACCGTCGGCGTAGGCCTCGCCGAGCAGGCCGATGGCCAGTTCGCCCTTGGTCGCGAAGCCCAGGTCCAGCGGCAGAGCGGTGGTGATGGCGGTGACCGGGTCGCTGATCTGCTCGGCCGGGATCCATTGCCGGGCGGCGATCAGCGCGTGTCCGGCTCCGGCGCGCACGTAGGCGAGGTAGACGGCGTTGATGCCGTTGTCGATGCCGCCGGCGCAGCCCATGTGCTGGCGCTTGACGCCTGCCGTGGCCGTGCCCTTCTTCTCCTGGCCGGACTCGTCCAGCACGCCGACGGTCAGGCTGCCCGGCCGGGCAGCGGCATCGATCCGGGCGACGGCGAACCGGCGGATGGTGCTCATCGCGCCCCTGGTGTCCCATCGGGCGCGGTTCAGCAGGCGCTGGGTGGCGTCCGGACGGCGGTCGCCGACCCACTCGGCGATCGTCCAGCCGTTGCGCCTGGGCAGCTCGGACATCACCGCTCGGACGTACTTGGCGGCCTGCAGCCGCGGCTCGATCCTGGGGAACATCGGGGCCAGCGCGGTCATCAGGTCATCCAGGTTCCGTTGCACCCGCTGGGCCTCTACGATGAGGGCGGCAGCCGCTTTGGATCTTGTTCTCGTCACACAGACATGATCACGAGCGGCTGCTCTCGTTGTACGGGAAACCCGTCAAACGATCGTATCGACCAGCACGGCGTCATCCCAGCTCACACAGCAAATGGCGGCTGCCGTACTAGG
>NZ_BAAAMU010000302.1:0-1547 GCF_039529435.1 Nonomuraea maheshkhaliensis | reverse complement strand
CCTCGATCGCGCCGTCCAGCCAGGTCCGCTGCGGCAGGTCACGGAACGCGGCCCGCAACCGCTCGGCGGACGCCTCGGACGCCTGTACGGGCTGCTTCACGTGCGGGCTCCTTCGGGGATGGGCAGGGACTCCTGTTCGGCGTGGCGCAGGAAGGACAGGGAGCGGGCCGCCACGTCGGGAGCCGCGTGCGAGTGGCGCGGCAGCTCGACGGCGACCAGGCCCCGGTAGCCGCAGCCGGCCAGGGCGGCCAGCACCGGCGGGAAGTCGATCTCGCCCTCACCGAACTCCAGGTGCTCGTGCGTTCCCCTGCGCATGTCGTCGATCTGCACGTTCACCAGGTACGGCGCGACGGCCTCGACGCAGGCGGGCACCGGATCGGGCTCGTTGCAGCGGCAGTGGCCGATGTCCAGGGTGAGCCCGAACCCGCCCGGCTCGCCGAGCGCCCGGCGCAGCGTGTGCCAGCCGGCGATCGTCTCGACCAGCATCCCGGGCTCGGGCTCGAACCCCAGCGGCACGCCGTGCGCGGACTCCAGCAGCCGGGCGCAGCCCCGTACGAGCCGGTCCCAGGCCCGCCGCGGCGGCACGTGCGGCGGGCGTACCCCCGACCAGAACGACACCGCCTCCGCCCCCAGGTCGGCGCCGATGCGGGCGGCGCGGCACAGGAAGTCCACCCGCCTGTCGTGGTCGTCGTCGAGCAGGGTGGGGGCGTGCTTGCGGCGGGGGTCGAGCAGGTAGCGGGCGCCGGTCTCGACGACGACGGCCAGCCCGAGCGTACGCAGCCGGTCGGCGACCGCGGCCACCCGCCCGGCCAGGCCGGGGGCGTAAGGGTCGAGGTGGTGGTGGTCGAGGGTGAGGGCGACCCCGGTGTAGCCGAGATCGGCGATGACGTCGAGGGCGTCGGTGAGACGGTGGTTGGCGAAGCCGTTGGTGCCGTAACCGAATCGGATCATGTCGGGGACAGCTTTCTGGCCAGGCGGCGGGCCACCGGGACCGCCGCGGCGATGGCGAGACCGATGCGCGGCGCGCCGGCCCGCGCGACCAGCGCGCCCTGGAGGGCGGGCAGGCCGACGATCCCGGCCGTCACGGCCTCCCGGACGCGCTCCGCCGTGGGCTCGGCGACGGCCCGGGTCTGCGCCGAACCGAACTGCCCCGCGTACCAGAGCGCCAGTCCGGCCCGGACGACGGCGGGCCAGGACTCCCCCAGGGCCCGCCGTGCCACTCCGGCGGCCGAGGTGGGGCCGGGCGTCCCGGAAGGCTCGGGACCGTGCGGGACGACGGCGGTCGTCGAGTGGCCCGCGACGGCGGCGGTCAGGGTGAGGGTGGCCGCCAGGGTGGTGGCGGGGGTGCGGCGGGTGGTGCCGGCGGTCTCGCCGCGGGACAGGGCGGTGAGCAGGTACGTGTGGGCGGCGACGGAGAGTGCGGCGGTCACCGCGGCGGCGGGGGAGCGGCCGGGGGCGGCGCCCAGCAGCACGTCCAGGCCCCGGCAGAGCGCCATCGCGGCAGGGCCCGCGCGGGTGTTCTTGGCGGCCAGATCGTACGCCCAGAC
>NZ_BAAAMU010000301.1:0-1565 GCF_039529435.1 Nonomuraea maheshkhaliensis | reverse complement strand
GCTCGCCGAGCACGGCGGCCACCTCGTCCGGCTCGATCCGGACGCCGCGCACCTTCACCTGGTCGTCCAGGCGGCCCAGGCATTCCAGGGTTCCGTCGGGATGCCACCGGGCCAGGTCCCCGGTGCGGTAGAGACGCCCGCCCGGCGGCCCGAACGGATCGGGGACGAACCGCTCCGCCGTGAGCCCGGCCCGGCCGTGGTAGCCGCGGGTGACGCCGTCCCCGCCGATCAGCAGCTCGCCCGGCACGCCCACCGGCACCGGACGCAGGCCGCCGTCCACCACGTACACGGTCGTGTTCGCCACCGGCCGGCCGATGCGCATCGTCTCGGGGGAGCCCGGCACCCGGTACGCGGTCGACCAGATCGTCGTCTCGGTGGGCCCGTAGAAGTTCCACAGCTCGTCGGTGACCGTCAGCAGGCGGGCGGCCAGGTCGGGGGGCAGGGGCTCGCCGCCGAGGATGGCGCGCGGCAGTCCGGCCGGCAGGTGCTCCAGCGCCACGCTCGCGACGGACGGGGTGAGCTGGACCAGGTCAGCGTCCTCCGCCGCCTGGCGGATCTCTTTCGGCGTACGGGCGGCGTCCTCGGGGGCGATCACGAGCGTGCCGCCGGACAGCAGCGGCGTGAAGATCTCCAGCGCCGCGATGTCGAACGAGAGCGAGGTCATGAACAGCGCGCTGCCGCCGCCCAGCCGCCGGATCACGTCGGTGACCAGGTTGACCACGCCCCGATGCGGCACCTGCACCCCCTTGGGGCGGCCGGTGGAGCCGGAGGTGTAGATGAGGTACGCCAGATTGTCGGGCCCCACCCCCGGCAGCGGCGAAGGCCCTGCCACGTCGGAGCCGGGCACGTCCAGCAGCAGCTCAGCAGGACGTTCGGCCGGCAGCCGGTCGAGGCAGGCCGAGTCCGTGAGCAGCAGCTCCGCCCCCGAGTCGGCCAGCAGGTACGCCAGCCGCTCCGCCGGATACGCCACGTCCAGCGGCAGATAGCACCCGCCCGCCCTGAGCACCGCGAGCAGCGCCACGATCTGGTGCACCCCGCGCGGCAGGCACAGCGCCACGCACGACTCCGCCCCGACCCCCCTGGCCGCCAGCCGCGCGGCCAGCGCCGCCGTACGGGCGTCGAGCTCGGCGTAGGTGAGCTCCACCCCGTCCTGCGCCCGCACCGCCACCGCGTCGGGGGTGCGCGCCGCCTGCTCGGCGACGAGCTCGTGCAGGGTCCGGTCCGGGTACGGCGCGGCGGTGTCGTTCCAGCCGGTCAGCAGCTCGCGCCGTCGCTCGGCGGTCATCAGCGGCAGCTCCGACAGCCGGATGCCCGGATCCGCGGCGGCGGCCTCCAGGATCAGCCGGTACGCGCCGGCCAGCCGGGCGATCGTGCCGGCGTCGAACAGGTCGGTGCTGTACTCCAGGTAGACGCCGGCCCCGTCGGCCGTCCTGACCACGTCCACGTTCAGGTCGAGCTGGGCGGTGCCGTTCGGGAACTGCCCCCGCGACGCCATCGGCAGCAGGTTGAAGCCCACCTGGAAGAGCGGCGTCCTGCTGGTGTCGCGCACCGGCTGCAGCGCCTCG
>NZ_BAAAMU010000300.1:0-1588 GCF_039529435.1 Nonomuraea maheshkhaliensis | reverse complement strand
TGTCCAGGAACGCCCAGAGGAAGATCCAGCCGAGCGCGATCCGGGCGAGGGCCCAGACGTAGCCGGCGGCGGGGCGGCGCGTCGTGGTGGTGGCGTTCACGACGGGGCTGTTGATGGTGGCGGCCATGACGGCCTCCTTTCAAGGGGTGATCTACCGTTTCGCTGTCACCCCAAGCACACCGTCTTCGCGGTTCGCGCGGCAGTGCCGGACAGCCCGCGCAGCCCGGGACCTTCGTCACTTCACCGGCATCGGGCCCTCTCGGGGACGATCTCCGCCGACTGGGGTTGCCGACGGCCGCGTTTTGCCTGCTCTTGGTGGCCGTCCTGCCACCGTGGAGTATGCGAACCTCGAGGGAAGATCGGTGGCTCAGCGCCCTTCGCAACCACGCCGCCCAGCTCGCGTTCCCGGACTGGACACCCCAGAGCGGCGACTGGGCACACCTGTACACGGGCTTCGTGGACGACGGCACGCCGTACACGGAGGTGTCCGTCTACCGGGCGGGTGACGGTGGGGGCCATGTCCGCATCCACTATCAGCGCTACATCGGCGACGAGCTGACGGCGTTCTGGACGCACTTGGTCGACGAGATCGCCGAATGAGCGGGTGGGTTCGCGGGGTGGCGTCGATCAGCGGGTGTGCGGCGGGGGCGCGCCGCGGTCCGCGGCGAAGACGTACAGGTACGGGTGGCGTGACCGCAGCTCGCCGCGGGCGGCGGCTCTGGCCAGGGCGAGCGCCCCGTCCACCGAGGTGCCCAGCGGCGGCGTGGGACGGGCCTCGGGCAGCAGGGCCCGTACGGCGGCCAGGAACGGCTCCATCAGCAGGTCGCCCGCGTCGAAGAGGCGTCCGCCCCAGGAGATGACCGGCTCGACCCCGGGGGCGGCGGCGACGGCGGCCTGGCCGAGGCTGCGGCCGGCCTCGTCCCAGATGGCCCGCGCGACCGGGTCCCCCTCGTGGGCCGCGTCGGCCACGGACGGGGCGAACGAGGCCAGATGATGGGCGGGCGAGGCCGACTCGTAGACGAGCGCCACCAGGTCCAGGGGGTGGCCGAAACGGGCGGTCAGGCGTTCCAGCAGGGCGGGCGACCCGCCGCCGCGGCCGTCGTGGGCGCGCAGGGCGGCCTGGAGCCCGTACATGCCGATCCACGCGCCGCTGCCGTGGTCGCCGAGCAGGTGGCCCCAGCCGTCCGACTGGTTCCAGACGCGGTCGAGGTCGGTGCCCAGCGTGATGACGCCGGTCCCGGCGGCGACGACGACTCCCGGCCGGAACCCGAGCGCGCCGACGTGCGTGGTCACCGTGTCGCCCGCGACGGCGAGCACGCCCAGCTCGAAGCGATCGCGCAGGGCGTGCCACAGCGGCTCCGGCTCCCTGACCAGGCCGGGCATTCCGGTCACCCCGATGGCCATCCCGGCCAGCCGCCCCGGCCCCCGGCCCGTCTCCGCCTGCCCGCCGGCGCGGGTGGCGTTCTCGATGACCGTGGTGATGCCGGCGTCCAGGCGGTCGAGGTCCACCCGGCCCCCGGCACGCGGCGCCGGCGAGGTGTCCTCGCCGTGAGCGGCCCCCTCGCCGCTCTCGACGCGGGCCCTGATG
>NZ_BAAAMU010000299.1:0-1604 GCF_039529435.1 Nonomuraea maheshkhaliensis | reverse complement strand
AGTGCAACGCCACCAACGACGACGAACACGCCGTGTCGACGGTCACGGCGGGGCCGCGCAGGCCGAACGCGTACGCCAGCCGTCCGGACATGACGGCCGTGGACGCGCCGGTGAGCAGGTGACCCTCGACCCCGGCGGGGGCGGCGCCGAGGCCGTAGCCGCTGGAGGCCGCGCCGATGAACACGCCGGTGTCGCTGCCGCGCAGCGCGCCTGGCCGGATGCCGGCCCGTTCGAACAGCTCCCACGAGCTCTCCAGCAGCAGCCGCTGCTGCGGGTCGGAGGCGAGCGCCTCGCGCGGGCTCATGCCGAAGAACTCGGCGTCGAAGTCGGCGACGTCCTCGACGAATCCGCCTCGGGTGACGTACGTGGTTCCGGTGGCGTCGGGGTCGGGGTCGGACAGGCGCTCCAGGTCCCAGCCCCGGTCGGCGGGGAACGGCGTGATGACCGACCGCTCCGACTCCAGCACCCGCCACAGGTCCTCGGGGCTGCGCACGCCGCCGGGCAGGCGGCAGCTCATGGACACGATGGCGATCGGCTCGTGCGCCCTGTCCTCCCACTCGCGCAGCCGGCGGTTGGCGCGGCGAAGGTCGGCGGTGGCGCGCTTGAGGTAGTCACGGAGCTTGTCGTCGTTGGCCATGCTGTCCTGCCTCATGGTTGGATGCCGAGCTCGTCGTCGAGGATGCCGAACAGCTCCTCGTCGTTGTCCGGGTCGAACTCCCGTACGTCGTCCGCGCCGGCCTCGTGGACGTCGCTCCACCGGCGCAGCAGGATCCGCAGCCGCGCGATCACGCGGGCGGCGTCGTCACCGGGCACGGCGGCCAGGGCCGACTCCAGGCGGTCCACCTCGTCCAGTACGTCCTGCGCCGGATCGGAGCGCGTCTCCGGGGCGAGCTCCGCGAGGAGACGGGCCGCGAGCAGGCGCGGTGTGGGGTGGTCGAAGACCAGCGTGGACGGCAGGCGCAGCCCGGTGGCGGCGTTGAGCCGGTTGCGCAGGTCCACGCCGGTGAGCGAGTCGAACCCGATCTCGTTGAACGCCCGGTCCGGCCGTACCGCGTCGGGGCCCGTGTGCCCGAGCACTCCTGCGGCCTGCTCGCACACGAGCCGGGTGAGGTCGGCCTCGCTCATCGCGGCGAGGTCGCGTACGGCGGAGGATCCGGCGGCGGCGCGGGTGGCGCGGGCGGTGACGAGGCCCGCGAGCAGCGTGGGCAGCGGGCCCGGCCCGGAACGGTAGGCGGCCAGGTCGAGCGGGGTGGCCACGAGGAGGGGCTCGGCCACGTTCCAGGCGGCGTCGAAGAGGGCGAGTGCCTTGTCGGTGGTGAGCGTGCCGAGACCGGAGCGGCCGATGCGGTCGATCTCGACGTCTCCCAGGTGTGCGGTCATGCGGCTGCGTTCCTCCCAGAGTCCCCAGGCGAGGGACTGCGCGGGCAGGCCGCGGGCGGTGCGGTGGGCGGCGAGGGCGTCCAGGGCCGCGTTGGCGGCCGAGTAGGCGGACTGGCCTGCTGGGGAGAGGAGGGAGGCGGCGGAGGAGTAGAGGATGAAGGCGTCCACGTCGCCGGCGAGCTCGTGCAGGTTCCAGGCGGCGACGGCCTTGGCTGCCAGGACCT
>NZ_BAAAMU010000298.1:0-1634 GCF_039529435.1 Nonomuraea maheshkhaliensis | reverse complement strand
GATCCGGCCACCGTCGTCATCGACCGACACCAGCAGCGGATAGTTGGTGCGCTCGGTGAAGTACACCCGCCGGATCCCGCTCAACGCCTCGCCGCCGCCCGGCACGGCTTCCCCCGGGGTGTTGTGGCGGTAGTTGAACAGCGCGGTGAACAGGGGAAGGTCGCCGGGCACGCCACTGGCCTGCTGCGCGAGGGTGAGCGGCGCGTGCTCGTGCTCCAGCAATCCGGCCAGCTGCCCGCGCATCGCCGCCACCGCGCCCAGCACGCCGAGCTCACCGGTGCGCACCCGTACAGGCAGGGTGTTGATGAAGGGTCCTGGTACGCGGTCGGAACCGGCGCTCGTGCTCATGCGGCCGAACAGGACCGTGCCGAAGACCACGTCGTCCCTGGCCGACACCGCCGCCAGCACCCGCGACCACGCGACGTGCAGCAGCGTCGCCGGGCTCGCCCCCACCCGGCGGGCCACCTCCAGCAGCCGGATGTGCAGGCCGGCGTCGAAGACGGTCCTGGCCCTGACCGTGTCCATGCCGTCGCGGCGGGCGTCGGCCACGCCGAACGGCGCGGTCGGCTCGGTGACGTCGCCCAGCAGGCCGGCGAAGTAGCGCTCGTGGTCGGCGCGGTTCCCGCCGCTCCTGGCCTGGGCGACGAAGTCGCGGAACGGCAGCGGCTCCGCCAGGCGATGACCCTGGCCGGCCAGGAAGGCGCGTACCTCGTCGAGCAGCACCTCCAGGGCCGTGTGGTCCTGCACCAGGTGGTGGATCCTGACCAGGGCCAGCCAGCGGCCGGTGCCGGGCGAGGCGGCGGTGTGCAGCCTGATCAGCGGGGCCCGGCCGAGGTCCATGGACGTGCCGCCGCGCGCCACCAGCTCCGCCACCGGGTCGGCGCCGTCCTGGTTCAGCGTCAGTTCCTCGATCGGCAGCGCAGCGCGGCGCCACACGACCTGGACCGGCTCGCGCAGCCCCTCCCAGACGATGGACGTGCGGTAGACGTCGTGCCGGTCGATCACGTGCTGGAGCGCGTCGGCGAAGTCGTCGAGCCGCTCGCGGGAGTCGAACTCCAGCGCCGTCGGCATCACGTAGGCGTCCTCGCCGCCCTCGGCCAGCAGGTGGTGGAACAGCAGCCCTTCCTGCAGCGGCGCGAGCGGGTAGACGTCCGCGATGTTGGCCGCGCCACCCTCCACGGTGGCCGTGATCCGGTCGATCTCGTCGCCGGTCAGGTCCACCAGCGGCAGCATCTCCGGGGTGATCGCGGTCGCGCCGGGCGGGATCAGGTTCGGGGGGACCGCCGCCGGGCTCTCGCCCGTCGAACGGGCCAGCCCGGCCGGGGTGGGGGTCTCGAAGAGAGCGCGTACGGAGACCGAGACGCCACGGGACCGTACGAGGGCCACCAGCCGGATCGCGAGGAGGGAGTGACCACCGAGGGCGAAGAAGTCGTCGTCCACGCCGACGCCCTCCAGGCCGAGGACCTCGGCGAAGGCCACGCAGAGGATCTCCTCGCGGACGTCGGCCGGGGCGCGGCCGGTGCCCGCCGTGTACTCCGGTGCGGGCAGGGCCTTGCGGTCGAGCTTGCCGTTGGGGCTGAGCGGCAGCGCGTCCAGGACGACGATCGCGGCCGGGACCATGTAGGACGGGAGCC
>NZ_BAAAMU010000297.1:0-1801 GCF_039529435.1 Nonomuraea maheshkhaliensis | reverse complement strand
CTGCTGGCCCTGGCGGCGGGCGCGGCGACGACCGTCGACTACCCACGACTCGACGCCGCGGACGACCTGCCGGCCGAGCCAGGCGGCCTGAGCGAGTCGGGCGGCCTGATCGGGCCGGGCGGCGGCGGGCGGTTCGACGTCGTGTTCGACGGGGTCGGCGGGGAGGTCGGTGGGAGCGCGTTCCGGCTGCTGGGGCGGGGCGGGCGCTTCTTCGCGTACGGGGTGCCGAGCGGCGCCACCGCCGCGATCCACCCGGCGGAGGCCGACCGGCGCGGGGTGCGGGTGACCGGCATGGAGCAGGTCCAGTTCGCTCCCGCCGAGTTCGGGCTGCTCGCGGAGGAGACCATGCGGGAGATCGCGGCGGGCCGGCTGACGACCGTCGTGGGCCTGGCGGTCCCCCTGGAACGGGCGCGGGAGGCGCACGCGGCACTGGAGGCCCGCGAGCTGGTCGGCAAGGCCGTCCTGCTCGTCACCGCCCAGGCCGTCCGCTACCGCGAGCACGGCGGGCCCGAGGTGCTGGAGCTGGAGGAGGTCCCGATGCCCCGGCCGGGGCCCGGCCAGGTGCGGGTGGCGGTCAGGGCGGCGGGGGTGAACCCCATCGACAGGAAGATCCGCGCCGGCCTCCTCGGCACCGAGATCGACGGCCCGGAGGGGACGGGGATCGAGCTGGCCGGCACGATCGACGCGCTCGGTCCAGGGCTGACCGGATGGCGGCTGGGCGAGGCGGTGTTCGGCCAGGTGGCGTCGGGGGCGCTGGCCACGCACGCGATCGCCGAGGCGGACCGGCTGGTGCGCAAGCCGGACGAGCTCACGTACCAGGAGGCGGCCGCGCTGCCCGTCGCCGTCGGGACGGCCGTCAGGACGCTGCGCGAGCTCGGCGTCGGCCCGGTGCACCAGCTGCTGATCCACGCGGTGGCGGGCGGCGTCGGCCTGGCCGCCGCGCAGCTGGCCCGCGCGCTCGGCGCCCGCGTGATCGGCACCGCCAGTGAGCGCCATCATGAGGTCCTGCGCGGTCTCGGCGTGCATCCCGTCACGTACGGGGACGGCCTGGAGGAGCGCCTGCCCGACCACGTGGACCGGGTGCTGGACGCCTCGGGCAGGGGCGTGCTGAAGCTGTCGGTCAGGCTGACCGGCGACCCCGCCAAGGTGGTCACGATCGCGGACCTGGCGAACGCGGCCGAGTTCGGCGTGCGCTTCTCGTCGGGCCGGGGCACGAACCCGGCGGACGACGTACGGGCCCTGCGCGACCCGCTCGCGGCGGCCCGAGGCGATCAGGCGCGCGAGGACGACCCACGGGTGGTGGTGCGGGTGCCCGTCGCCGAGATGTTCTCGCTGGAGCGGGCCGCCGAGGCTCATCGGCGCAGCGAGGACGGCCACTTCCTGGGCAAGCTGATCATCAACGCGGAAGACTCCTTTCCGCGTTAGCGGGCACACTGGTGCCCATGCTCGACACCTCGGCCCGCCTGCTCAAGCTGCTGTCCCTCTTCCAGACGCGGCGCGACTGGCCGGGCCCCGAGCTGGCCACCCGGCTCGGCGTCTCGACCAGGACGATCCGCAACGACGTCGAACGCCTGCGCGCGCTCGGCTATCCGGTGCACGCCACCCCCGGCGTGGCGGGCGGCTACCGGCTGGGGGCGGGGGCGGCGCTGCCTCCGCTGCTGCTCGACGACGAGGAGGCCGTCGCGGTCGCGGTCGGGCTCGGCCGGGCCGCCGGGGGCGGGGTCGAGGGCATCGAGGAGTCCTCCGTGCGGGCCCTGGCGAAACTGGAGCAGGTGCTGCCGTCCCGGCTGCGGCGGCGGGT
>NZ_BAAAMU010000296.1:0-1806 GCF_039529435.1 Nonomuraea maheshkhaliensis | reverse complement strand
CCTGCGCCTCGAACAGCTCCACCACCGGCGTCGCAAGCTCACCGGTCGCCGTGCGGTTCCACTCTGCGAGAGCCCGATGCTCGTCCTCCCCGAGCAGGTCCACACCGCTCAGCCGGGTGCCCGGGTCGGTGCTGACCAGGTCGAGCACGCGTACCCAGTAACGCATGATCCGCTCGGCCCACTCCGGATCGAACAGGTCCGTGGCGACCGTCACCGAACCCCGCACCCCGGCCGGAGCACCCCTGTCGAACGCCTCGCTCACCATCACGTCGAGGTCGAACTTGGCCGCCCGTTCCCCCGCCGACGGGGCTCCCGGCCGGATGACGGGGAGGTCCAGTACGGCGTCAACGGTGTCGCCCTTGGTGAGCACCACCTGGAAGAGCGGGTGCCGCGCCATCGACCGCGACGGGGCCAGCTCCTCCACCAGCCGCTCGAACGGCACGTCCTGGTGCGCGAACGCCGACAGGCTGCGCTCCCGCACCCGGCCCAGCAGGTCGCGGAATGCGGGGTCGCCGGTCAGGTCGGCCCGTACGACCAGCGTGTTGACGAAGCAGCCGATGAGGTCTTCCAGTGCCGCGTCCGTACGGCCCGCGTTCGCCGATCCGATCGGAATGTCGGTGCCCGCGCCGAGCCGCGACAGCAGCACCGCCAAGGCGGCCTGCAGCACCATGAACACGGTCACGCCCTCGGCCCTGGCCACCTCGACCAGCCGCGCGTGCACCTCGGCCGGAACCGTCAAGGGCACGCTGTGCCCCCGGTGGGAGGCGGTGGCGGGACGCGGCCGGTCGAACGGCAGCGCCAGCTCCTCCGGCGCCCCCGCCAGGGCATCCCGCCAGTAGGCGACCTGGCGGGACATCAGGCTGTCCGGGTCGTCCTCGTCGCCGAGCAGTTCCCGCTGCCAGAGCGCGTAGTCGGCGTACTGGACCGGCATCGGGCTCCACACCGGGGCCCGGCCCTCGCGGCGGGCCGCGTACGCGAGGGAGAAGTCGCGGGCCAGCGGCGCCCGCGACCAGCCGTCACCCGCGATGTGGTGGATCACCACGGCCAGGACCCGCTCGTCCGGTCCCGCGTCGAACAGCCAGGCCCGGATCGGCGCCTCCGCGGTGAGGTCGAAGGCGTGCCCCATGGCCCGGGTGACGGCGGCGTCCAGCTCGGACGACGGCAGCTCGGTGATCGACAGGCTCCAGTCGAGCTCGTCGAGGTCCATGACGTGCTGGTACGGCTCACCGTCCGCGACCGGGAAGACCGTGCGCAGCACCTCGTGGCGGCCGACCACGTCCCGCAGCGCGTGACCGAGGGCCTCCTGGTCCACTTCTGCCGCGAGCCGCAGCACGATCGGCACGTTGTACGTGGCGCTCGGCCCTTCGAGCTGGCCGAGGAACCACAGCCGGCGTTGCGCGAACGACAGCGGGACCCGTTCGGGCCGTTGTCCGGGGGTGAGCGGCAGGCGGGCGGCGACGGCGTCGTTCAGCCGGGCCGCCAGGCCCGCCACCGTCGGCGCCTCGAACAACGCCCGCAACGGCACCTCGACCCCGAGCGCCGACCGCACCCGGCTGACCAGCCGCACCGCCAGCAGCGAGTGGCCGCCGAGGGCGAAGAAGTCGTCGTCCACGCCGACGCTGTCGAGGCCGAGTACACCGGCGAACACGGCACAGAGGATCTCCTCGCGCAGGTCGGCCGGGGCGCGGCCGGCTTGTGCGGAGTGGTCGGGGGCGGGCAGGGCCTTGCGGTCGAGCTTGCCGTTGGGGCTCAGCGGCAGCGCGTCCAGGACGACGATCGCGGCCGGGACCATGTAGGACGGGAGCC
>NZ_BAAAMU010000295.1:0-1811 GCF_039529435.1 Nonomuraea maheshkhaliensis | reverse complement strand
TGGCCGCTGATCGTGGGGAGTTGGTGTCGGCTCCGGTGGTGGTGGAGTCGGTGGTGGAGGGGAAGACGGGCTGGTTGTTCGCGGGCCAGGGGAGTCAGCGGTTGGGAATGGGCCGGGAACTGGCTGAGGTGTTCCCGGTGTTCCGGGACGTGTTCGAGGAGGTGCTGGCGGGGTTTGGTGATGGGGTGGTGCGTGAGGTGATCTGGTCGGATCCGGGTCGGGTGGATCAGACGCGGTTCGCTCAGTGTGGGTTGTTCGCGGTGGAGGTGGCGTCGGCGCGGTTGCTGGAGTCGTGGGGGATGTCGGCGGATGTGCTGCTGGGGCATTCGATCGGTGAGGTGGCGGCGGCGCATGTTGCTGGGGTGTTGTCGCTGCGGGATGCGTGTGTCTTGGTGGCGGCTCGGGGTCGGCTGATGCAGGAGCTTCCTGCTGGTGGGGTGATGGTGCAGGTGTCTGCTGGTTTGGAGGTGGTGGGGCCGTTGCTGGGCTCGGGGGTGGAGCTCGCGGCGGTCAATGGCCCGGCGGCGCTGGTGTTGTCCGGTTCTGAGTCCGAGGTGCTGGCTGCCGCTGATCGGCTCGCCGCGCAGGGGGTGCGGTGCCGGCGTCTGTCGGTGAGTCATGCTTTTCACTCGGCGCTGATGGAGCCGATGCTGGACGAGTTCCGCGCGGTGGCGGAGACGTTGACTTTCCGCACCCCTCGCATTCTGGTGGTCTCGAACTTGGATGGGCAGCCGGCTGGGGAGCGGATGGCTGATCCGGAGTATTGGGTGGCGCAGGTGCGGCGGACGGTCCGGTTCGCCGATGGGGTCTCGGCGTTGGAGCTGGCCGGAGTGGTGACGTGTCTGGAGTTGGGTCCTGGCCGGGTGTTGTCGGGTCTGGGTTCGCAGGTTTCCGGTGACAAGATCGCCTATATTCCGACTTCGGGCCGCCGTGACGATTCGCAGGTGCGGGCGCTGGTGGCGGGGGTGGGGCGGGCGTTCGCCCGGGGTGCGGAGGTGGACTGGGAAGCTTTCTACGCTCCGCTGCGGCCCAGGCGGGTTGATCTGCCGACATATCCGTTCCAGCGCCGCCGTTACTGGCTGATGCCGGAGCCCGCCGGTGCGGGCGAGGTCGCGAGTCTGGGCCAGGTGGCTGGTGGTCACGTGCTGGCGGGAGCGTTGGTCCCCGTTCCAGAGCGGGACGAACTCCTGCTCACTGGACAGGTGTCGCTGAAGAGCCATCCGTGGCTGGCTGATCACGCGATCATGGGTGCGGTGTTGCTGCCCGGGACTGCGTTCGTCGACCTGGCGTTGCACGCCGGCGTCCAGGCAGGCCGCCCGGTGTTGCGGGAGCTGACCTTGCACGCGCCGCTGCCCGTCACGCACGAGGGTACGGCCCTGCACGTGTCGGTGGCGGCACCCGGCTTGGACGGCGACCGTGTCTTGACCATCCACTCCCGCACCGGCGACGGCATCTGGACCCGCCATGCCACCGGAATCCTGACCACACAGGCCGCGCCGGCAACCCCGATCGGTTCCTGGCCCCCGCCCGGAGCGTCCCCCATCGACCTGGACGGCTTCTACGACCGCCTGGCCGGGCAAGGCGTCGCCTACGGACCCACCTTCCGAGGCGTGACGAAGGCGTGGTCGGCCTCCAACGGCACCCTCTACACCGAAGTGGATCTCCCCGACCAGGACGCAGACGGGTTCGGCATCCACCCGGCACTCCTGGACGCCGCCCTGCACGCCATCGATCTGGCCACCCCCGATACCGACGCCGTCGAGCTGCCGTTCGCCTGGACCGACGTCACCCTGCACGCCACCGGCGCCACC
>NZ_BAAAMU010000294.1:0-1816 GCF_039529435.1 Nonomuraea maheshkhaliensis | reverse complement strand
CGGCAGGGCCGAAAGACACAACCTCGGTCCTCGATGAGGGCCTGGCAGGGCGAGCACGTTCGCGGGTCCGGCGCACGTCCCCGTCCTTGATGACGAACGCGCCCGCGGGTGCGGCGCCGAGGCCGAACCCGCCGCCGCGTCCACACACCAGCGGTGCGACCGCCTGCGCACGCGGCTCGGCAGACACCGCGCGCCCGATCTCGTCGTGCGAGGAACACCGCCTTCGCCGGGCTTGGTCACCGGATGAGGAGGTACAGCACCACCGCCACTCCGGCCAGGATGATCCCGTACATGACGAGGTCCTTGATCCATGTGGTGAAGCCACCGACCACCCGATGCCGATAGCCGACGAATCGGTCATGGGCGTCCCTGGCGGCCTGGCGGTAGGTGCCCAGCGTGTAGGCGACCACAACCGCGATCAGCAGCACCACCCATAGTCCAGGGGTCATGACGGGCCTCTTTCCGGGCCGGGTCGAGCTCACCGTGGAACTCCGGGTCACGCGGCGGGCCCCAGGTCGCCGCCGCGAGTCTGCGCCAGTCGTTCCTGCGAGATGACATACCTCCATGGCAGCCGCTGGAGCGGTCGCGGACACCGGTCGAACGTCACCGTTTCTCAGGACTTGGGCAAGGACCAAGGTCCCGCGGCCGGCTCGGCGCAGGAGGTGCCGACCACCGCGATCGGGCCGGGCGCGTGGCGGAGGAGGGAGTTCGTGACGCCGCGCTCACGTCCGACGACCACGAGGGTGAGGTGCTCCGTGCTGCCGTACGGCCGGACGCGCACGCCGGGACGACGGTCAGGGGCAGCCGCCAGACGCCTGCGACCGCCGGCGCCGCGAACCCGGCGGTCTCCCCCAGCGTGGCAGCCGTGGTCCAGTGTCACCACAGCCGCCGCGGGCCGCTGGTCACCGCCCGCACGTCCCCGTCCCGCAGGTCCGGGATCTTGACCGCTGCCGCCCCCACAGCAGGTAAGCGACAGGCCCGACCGGCTGGACGAAGATCGCCACCCACCACAGGCCCTTACGCCCGCGCACGTCACCGGCAGGCCGGACGCGGAGATCCACCGCGGCCACCGTCGTGAGCACGACCTCCACCGACGCCAGGGCGATCAGCGTCCCCTGCCGCCTCTTCGACATCTCGTTCCAGCGCATCGGGCTCTCCCCTCACTTGTTTCCCGGTTCCATCGCGGGCCGCCGGGCGGGTCAGGCCACGGGCACGCGGCCGCGCGCGAGCGCCGGGACGCGCATCCGCATGAGCGGGACGCCGATCCCGTACGTGACGAACCAGCCTTCCGGCACGATCTCGATGATTCGGCACGACGCCCGCCGCTCGCGTGGCACCATCCGCACCAGCTTCCCGCCGGCGGTGCCGTCGTCCAGGCCGCCCACCGGGCGCACGACCGCCGTCCCGTGGAAGCTGACGGTGGCGGGCGGGATGGGCGCGAGGAGCGACATGAGCCCGCCCCGCCGCACCGGCACCGTCACCGCGACCTGCCCGCTGATCCCGATGTGCCGGGCTTTCCAGCCGTCAGCCGCCACGACCACGTACAACCGGTGATCGGCGATCGTGTACAGGACTCCGCTGGAGCGCGGCCTCCCGTCCGGAGTGACGTGCCCGACGACCGCGAACGACGCTCTGCCCAGCTCCCGCCACACCTGCTCGCTGGTCAGCCGCGGCGTAAGATCCCGGCCGTCCGCTCCGGCGGCATCTCGGGGATCGGTGGCGGTCGACATGACGCACTCCTCTCGCCCTCGGCACGCCGTCACGGGAGCCGTACGTAGCCGTGACGGGACTTCCACATGAAGTACTTCTCGAACAT
>NZ_BAAAMU010000293.1:0-1906 GCF_039529435.1 Nonomuraea maheshkhaliensis | reverse complement strand
AGGTCCTGTGTGCGGCGTTCGCGCACGTCCTGCGCCTGGACAGCGTCGGGGTGGATGACGACTTCTTCCGGCTCGGCGGGCACTCGCTGCTGGCGGTGCGGCTGGTCAGTCAGATCCGGGCGGCGCTCGGGGTGGAGGTGCCGTTGAAGGTCCTGCTGGAGACCCCGACGGTCGCGGGACTTGCACGACAGCTTGGTGATCTCAAGTCGGCGAGGCCGGCGTTGCGGCCCATGCGTACTCAGAACACGCGTACTCAGAAGGAGTCCTCATGATTCCGTTGTCGTTCGCGCAGCGCCGGTTGTGGTTCGTCACCCGGTCGGAAGGGCCGAGCGCCACGTACAACATGCCCGTCGTGCTGTCACTGTCCGGCGAGGTGGACGTCGCGGCGCTGAACGCGGCGTTGCGGGACGTGATCGGGCGGCACGAGGTGCTGCGGACGGTCTTCCCCGACGTGGAGGGGGAGCCCTACCAGCACATCGTGCCGGTCGAGGAGCTGGCGTGGGAGCTGGCCGTGGTCGAGGTCGCCGCGGCCGACCTGCCCGCGAAGGTGTCCGAGGCGGCGGCGTACGCCTTCGACCTGGCGGCTGAGGTGCCGATCAGGGCGTGGCTTTTCGAGGCAGGGGCGGACGAGCGGGTGCTCGTGGTCGTCGTCCACCACATCGCGAGTGACGGCTGGTCGATGGGGCCGCTGGCGCGGGACGTGTCGGTCGCGTACGCCGCTCGGTGCGACGGGCGGGCGCCGGACTGGGAGCCGCTGCCCGTCCAGTACGCCGACTACACGCTCTGGCAGCGGGAACTGCTCGGCGACGAGAACGACCAGGACAGCCTCGTCTCCACCCAGCTGGCCTACTGGCGGGAGACCCTGGCCGGCCTGTCGGAGGAGCTCGAACTGCCCTACGACCGGCCCCGTCCGGCCGTGGCCTCGCACCGGGGGCACACGGTGCCGATCGAGGTGCCGGCCGAAGTGCACGCCCGGGTGGCGGAGCTGGCACGGGCCGAGGGCGCGACCACGTTCATGGTGCTGCAGGCCGCGCTGGTCGTGCTGCTGTCGCGGCTGGGCGCGGGCACCGACGTCGCCGTCGGCACGACGGTGGCCGGTCGTACCGATGTCGCGCTCGACGACCTGGTCGGGTTCTTCGTCAACAACGTGGTGCTGCGTACGGACCTGTCCGGCGACCCCACCTTCACGCAGGTGCTCTCCCGCGTCCGGCAGACCGGATGGAGCGCGTTCGCGCACCAGGAGTTGCCGTTCGACCGCCTGGTGGAGGAGCTGGCGCCGACGCGGTCGATGGCGCGGCATCCGCTGTTCCAGGTGATGTTCAAGGTCCAGTCCACCACGAACACCGAGGCGGAGCTGGAACTGCCGGGAGTACGGGCGGGTGGGCCGTCCGGCGCGGTGTCGGCGGAGGTCACCGCCGGGATGTCGGCGGCGAAATTCGACCTGGACTTCACACTGGGCGAGATGTTCGGCGCCGGGGATGTGCCTGCGGGGCTGCGTGGGTCGGTGGTGGCGGCGGCCGACCTGTTCGATCGCGAGTCGGTGGAGGTGCTGGTCGGTCGGTTGGTACGGGTTCTGGACGCGGTCACCGCTGACCCCGGGACTCGGCTGAGTGGGGTTGAGGTGATGGGTGAGGGTGAGTGGCGTCAGGTGGTGGAGGGGTGGAACGGGACGGGTGTGGGGGTGTCGGCGGGGTCGGCGGGGTCGTTGGTGGAGTTGTGGGAGTCGCAGGTGGTGCGGTCGCCGGGTGCGGTGGCGGTGGTGGGGTCGGATGGGGTGGGGTTGTCGTTTGCTGAGTTGGATGTGCGGGCGAACCGGGTGGCGGGGTTGTTGGTTGGTCGGGGTGTGGGGTTGGAGTCGGTGGTGGGGGTGTGTTTGGAGCGTGGGGTTGATCTGGTCGTCGCGTTG
>NZ_BAAAMU010000292.1:0-1980 GCF_039529435.1 Nonomuraea maheshkhaliensis | reverse complement strand
CCACCAGCCGCCGCCCGGCCTCGTCGAGCACGTCCACCCCGCTCAACGGCAGCTCATGCCCACCATCCAGGGCTGCTTCGAGCGCGGCCACCAGGTTGCCGGCGGCGGTGCGGACCATCAGGCCGACGTTCCTGGCATCGACCGGCGCGACCGCGTCCACGCCCACCGACATGCTGTCGCCGTCGTCGTCGATCAGCACGCCGAGCGGGTAGTTGGTGCGCTCACGCACCAGCAACAGCCGTGCCCCGTCCAGCTCCGCGTCCACCCCGGAGCCGGTGTTGTGCCGGTAGTTGAGGAACGAGGTGAACAGAGGCACCCCACCCGCCATCCCACTGGCCTGCTGAGCCACAGTGAGCGGCGCGTGTTCATGCTCCAGCAGCTCGGCAAGCTGGCCGCGCATGGCCGACACCGCCGCCAGCACACCCATTTCGCCCGTACGCACCCGTACCGGCAGCGTGTTCATGAACGGCCCCGGCACCCGATCCGCGCCGGTCCCCGCGTTCATCCGGCCGAACAGCACCGTCCCGAACACCACGTCACGCCGACCTGAGACCGCCGCCAGCACCCGCGCCCACGCCACGTGCAGCACCGTCGCCGGGCTCACCCCGAGCCGCCTGGCCACCTCGCGCAACCGCCCGTGCAGCTCAGCTCCGAACGGCACCACCTCGTGCGCCGAGTCGGCGCCGTCGCCACGCACGTCCACCAGCCCGAACGGCGCCGTCGGCTCCTGGACGTCACCCAGCAGCTCCGCGAAGTACCGCGAGTGCTCGGCGTCCTCGACTCCTCCGCGTGCCTGCGCCACGAAGTTCCGGAACGGCAGCGGCTCGGCCAGCTCGGCTCCCCGATCGGCCAGGAACGCCCTCACCTCGGCGAACAGCACTTCCAGCGCCGTGTGGTCGCGCACCATGTGATGCATGCGGATGAGGACCAGCCACCGGTCATCGCCGGGGGCCGCCGCGAGGTGCACGTCCATCAGCGGCGCCCGGTGCAGGTCCATGACCGAGCCGGCCAGCTCCACCAGCGCGCCGGCGGGATCGGCGCAGCCCGGCGCCGGCACCGTCTCCCGTACCGGCAGCACGGCCTGCCGCCAGACCACCTGCACCGGCTCCCGCAGCCCGGCCCAGACGATGGAGGTGCGGTAGATGTCGTGCCGATCCACCACCCGCCGCAACGCCTCGACGAACCGCTCCACCCGGTCCCGCGAGTCGAACTCCAGCACCGCCGGCGTCACGTAGACGTCCGTGCCGCCGTCGGCCAGCAGGTGGTGGAAGAGCAGCCCTTCCTGGAGCGGCGCGAGCGGGTAGACGTCGGCCACGTTCGCCGCGCCGCCCTCGACCGTGGCGACGACCCGCTCGATCTCGTCGGCGGTCAGCTCCACCAGGGGGAGCATCTCCGGCGTGATCTCGGTCGCGCCGGCGGGGATCAGGTTGCCGGGCACGTCGGTCTGCCCGGCGCTCACCGACGCGGCCAGGCCCGCCGGGGTGGGAGTGTCGAACAGGGCGCGTACCGAGACGGAGACGCCGCGCGAGCGCAGGACCTCGACGAGCCGGATCACCAGCAGGGAATGGCCACCGAGCTGGTAGAAGTCGTCGTCGGCGCTCACACTCTCCAAGCCGAGCACATCGGCGAAGGCGGCACAGACGATCTCCTCGCGCGCGTCGGCGGGGGCACGACCGGTCCCGGCGACGTATCGAGGGGCGGGGAGTGCCTTGCGGTCGAGCTTGCCGTTCACCGTCACCGGCAACTGCTCCAGCACCACCACGGCCGACGGCACCATGTACTCCGGCACACGCTCCGCCGCGAAGCTCCGCACCTCCTCCGTGAGCCGCGCGCCGTCCCCATCGGCAACCACGTAGGCGACCAGCCGCACCTCTCCCGGTACGTCCTCCCGCGCCACCACCACAACCTGACCCACCTCGGGACAAGCGGCCAGCACCTCGGTGACCTCACCCGGCTCCACCCGGAAACCCCGGATCTTCA
>NZ_BAAAMU010000291.1:0-2022 GCF_039529435.1 Nonomuraea maheshkhaliensis | reverse complement strand
CCGGGTGAGCCATCGCCGAGCCGGGGCGGCCCCGCCGGCCATCCGCGCCGGCGGCGGCAGCCGTACCCACGGACCCGGCTCGTGCAACCGCCGCGGGAAGTCCGTGACCAGCCGCAGCACCTGGTCGAGTGCCCGGCGTTCCTCCTGCTCCAGGGCGGCGAGCGCCACACTGTGCGCCTGCCGCCGCAGGCGCAGCTCGTACGCCTGCTCCACCAGCCGCGCGGACTCGCCCAGCACGGCCGCGGGCACGCCCGAGTCCTCGGGCCGCCGGCTCAAGGCGTGGCGGAAGTCGGCCAGCGCGGTCTCCTGGTCGCCGGCCCGCAGCGCGAGCATGCCCCGGTGCCAGAACGACCAGAACGTGAGCGAGGACCTCGCCTCCCCGGCCGGGGCGTCCTCGGCCAGCTCGCACGCCCCGGCGGCACGGGCGGCCGCCTCCCGCAGGTCGCCGCGCCGCTCGGCCAGCACGCTCTCGATCATCACGCACCGGCAGGCGGAGCCCGGGTCGCCCGCGCGGCCGAAGGCGCCGGTGGCCAGAGCGCAGGACCTCCTGGCCACCTGGTCCTGCCCGCGTGCGGCGGCGATCTCGGCCCGGCCGTAGGAGAGCTCCGGGTACGCCGCCACCACCGCTTCCGGCAGGCGCGTCAGCCAGCCGTCGAGCGTGCGCCACCGCCCGAGGCCGACGAGATCACCGGCCTGACCGGCGACGAGCCTGGCGGCGGCCTCGTGCTCGCCGAGGTCGAGGTGAAGATCAACCGCCTGCTCCAGGCCGCCATGACGGAGCAGCCAGTCCGCGCATTCGCGCACCGCCGCCGGCCCTGGCCGGGCGCTCGCCCCAACCCTTCCCGAGACGAGCACCCGGCGCCAGCAGCCACGTACGCGATTCCAGCCGCCCTCCAGCGGCTGCAGCCACGGGCCGCCGGGCGCCGGAAGCTCAGGGGGCGCGTACCCGACGAGGCAGGCCCGGCCCAGAGCCGCCAGGGAGGGGCCGTCGTACTCCTCCAGCAGCGCCTCTCCCAGCACGGTCAGCGGCGCGCGGCCCGATCGCCCCAGGTGCTGCGCGGCCCGGCCGCCGCCCAGCCGGTCGAAGAGCGCCCGTACCGCCTCCAGCACGGCCGCGCGTCCGCCGGCCATCCGCCGCACCCGGTGGCGGACGGCGGCGGGCAGCCCGGGCAGCGTGGCGTCCAGCCACCGCTCCACCACGGCCCTGGACAGGCGCAGGTCCTTCGGCGTCCGGTAGGCCGCGTAGCCATCCGCAGGCGCGGCGGCAAGTCTGTCCCGGGTGAGCAGGACGACGGCGACCTCGCGCCCCAGCACGGGGATCAGGCAGCGGTTGACCAGCCCCAGCGCGGGTGACGTACCGGCCAGCACATGGGCGTTCTCCAGGACCACCGCGCCACCACCGAGCACCCCGCCCAGCTCCTCGCCGAGAGCGCGGTAGATCGGCTCCCAGCCGCGCACCGGGCCCGGATGCCGCCGCATGAGCGCGAGGACGCTCTCACCGAAGCCCGGGTCGAACCGGCGGGCGGCCTCGACGAGCAGCAGCGCCAGGGTCGCGGGGTCGCCGTCCTCTGGGCCCAGGCGGGCCCACAGCAGCTCGCCGGTACGCGCGCCGAGCGCGGTGACCAGTCCCTCCGTCAGCAGGTAGCCGGACGGCGCCTCCAGGACGACCGCTCCGCCACGGGCCGCCGTCGCGAACTCGTCGCGTTCGTGCTCGGGACTGCCGTGCGCCGGCGGCATGATCTTCGCTACGAGAGTCATTCTCCCCCTAAGCCAGGACGAGGCGTCCATTCCGTGCGGGACGCGCGTTCACGGGCTGACGCTGGAGGGGGCCCGGCTGCATCATCATCGCCCCGCCGGGGATGACGTACCAGGCAGCATCCGCTCACCTTCGAGGCGGCGATGCGGAGCCGCTGATCGCGCTGGGCATCGACCTGATCCGGTGCGAGACTGTTCGGCGTGGAAGCTGAGCACAATCCGCTGATCCCGCAGATGCGGCTGGACGAGCTGCTGGCGGAGCTGCAG
>NZ_BAAAMU010000290.1:0-2058 GCF_039529435.1 Nonomuraea maheshkhaliensis | reverse complement strand
GGCTGCTCGATGTCGGCCACGAACGTGCCGGAGCCGTGCCGCCCGTCCAGCCAGCCCTCCGCGTAGAGCTGCTGGTACGCCTCCGTCACCACGGTCCTGCTGACCGCGAGCTGGGCCGCCAGGCCGCGGGTGGACGGCAGGCGCTCGCCCGCGGCCAGCGTGCCGTCCAGCATGGCGCGGCGCAGCCGGCCGGCGAGCTGGGCGGTGAGCGGTTCGTCCGCCTCGCGCGAGAGCGATATGGGCAGGTCAACGTGGTTGCGCATGGAAGTGGTCTCTGCGAAGGGGTGGATAGTGGCCCTACAGCGTAGGTCCACTTCCTGGCTACGGTCGAATCATGCTCTCCACCACTCCCCGTACGACGCTGGGACGCTCGAAGGAGCGCGGCAGCACCGACCGTGACGACCTGTACGAGGTGCTCGACACCGGCCTCGTCTGCCACCTGGGCGTGATCGTGAACGGCCATCCCATGGTCGTGCCGACCGGCTACGGCCGCGTCGGCGGGACCCTCTACCTGCACGGCTCCACCGGCGCCTTGTCACTGCGCGCCGGCGAGGGCACCGACGTCTGCGTCACCGTCACCCACCTCGACGGCATCGTGCTGGCCCGCTCGATCTTCCACCACTCCGTCAACTACCGCTCGGCGATCGTCTACGGCCGGGCCAGGCTCGTGACGGACGAGGACGAGCGCATGGAGGGGCTGCGGGCACTGGCCGAGCAGCTCGCGCCGGGCCAGTGGGACTACGTGCGCAAGCCCAGCCGCAAGGAGCTGGCCGCCACGGCGGTGCTGGCGCTGCCGCTGGACGAGGCCTCGGTCAAGATCCGCAGGGGCGGTCCCGTGGACGAGGAGGAGGACTACGGCCTGCCGGTGTGGGCCGGGGTGTTGCCGCTGGTCACGTCGTGGGGCGAACCCGAGCGGGATTCGGTGCTCCCAGAAGGTATCGATACGCCTGTTCACATCCTCCATCGGGAGTAGTTCCATGAATCCGGAACCACCTGGAAAACCCCAGCCCTTGATCACGCGTCTCATCAGGTGGGCCGGCTCCTGATGGGAGAGCGGATATGCAGTGGAGTGCTCCCGGTTACACGGAGATCAAGCAGCTCGGGGCGGGTGCCAGCGGGCGCGTCGTCCAGGCTGTGCACGACGACACCGGGGTCAGGGTGGCGATCAAGTACCTGTCCGAGGAGTTGCGGCGTGATCCGGCCGCGCTGGCCAGGTTCCAGTCGGAGGCGCGGCTGCTGACCACGCTGCGCGATCCGAACATCGCCACGATGTGGGAGTACGTCCAGGACTTCGGCGGCGCGGCCATCGTGATGGAGCTGGTCGACGGCGTCTCCCTGCGGGCGTTGCTGCGCGAGAACGGCACCACCGAGCCGGAGGCGGCACTGGTCGTGCTCAAGGGCTCGCTGCTGGGGCTGGCCAAGGCGCACGAGATGGGGCTGGTCCACCGGGACTACAAGCCGGAGAACGTGATCGTCCGCGACGACGGGGCCAGCAAGCTGGTCGACTTCGGCATCGCGGTCAGGCAGGGCACGACCGTGCAGCCGGAGGGGACGCCCCCGTACATGGCGCCCGAGCTGTGGGAGGGGCAGCCCGCCTCGCCGGCCACCGACGTGTACGCGGCCACGGCCGTCTTCTTCGAGTGCCTGACGGGACACCGGCCCTACCGCTCCACGGAGCCGAGCGTGCTCGGCTACCAGCACGTGCACGCCCCCGTGCCCTTCCTCGACGCACCGGAGCCGGTGCGCGAGCTGGTGCGGCGCGGGCTGGCCAAGGATCCGGCGCGGCGGCCCGACGGGGCGATGGCGTTCGTGGCCGAGCTGGAGGCGGTGGCCAGGGCGGCGTACGGGGAGGACTGGGAGGAGCGCGGCAGGCGCCGGCTGGCCGCGCTCGTGGCGCTGCTCGCGCTGCTGTTACCGACGCCGCAGACCACCCCCTCGCCCGAGGTGGCCACGTCGCTGGCCAGGACGGTCTTCCGCGGCCTGCGCTCGAACACGCGGCGCCTGGCCATGGGCGGCGCGGTGGCCTCGGCGGCGGCCGTGGCGGTGGTGGTCGTGCTG
>NZ_BAAAMU010000289.1:0-2094 GCF_039529435.1 Nonomuraea maheshkhaliensis | reverse complement strand
CGTCGTCCGCCTCCCACCGACCGGACGCGCCGCCACCGACGCCGTTCCCGCCACTGCTTCCGCCTCCGCCTCCGCCTCCGATTCTGCCTCCGCCTCCGCCGACGATTCTGCTTCCGGCTCCGCTCCCGGCGAGCTCGCTCCCGGCGACGTGGCGGGGCTCGCGCGGCGGTTCGCCGACGCCTGTGACGGGCCGGTGGACCTGGTCCTCGACCCGCTCTACGGCGTCCCCGCCGCGGCGGCGGCCAGGACGCTGCGGCCGGGCGGGCGGCTGGTCAACCTCGGGAGCGCGGCGGCGGAGACGTGCCCGCTCGACTCCTCCACCCTGCGCAGCCGGTCCCTTCGCATCCTCGGCTACACCAACAACGAGCTCTCCCGGGAGCGGCGGGCGGCGGCCGTCACTTACGTCGCCGAGCAGTCGGCGGCAGGCCGGCTCTCCGTGACCCACGAGGTGGCGCCGCTGAAGCAGGCCCCACAGGCCTGGGAGCGCCAGGCATCTGGCACCGCCGACGGGCGCATCGTCCTGGCCTTCGGCTGACGCGCCCTCTGGCGTGACGGCGTCAGCTGCCCGACGGCGTGAGGACGAGCCGGCCGAACACCTCGCCGGCGGCCATCTTCCGGTGCGCCGTCGCGGCCTGCTCCAGGGGCAGCACCTCGTGCACCACCGACTCCAGCACGTCGTGGCCCGCCGCGGCGAGCAGGCCGGCGGTCGCGGCGCGCCGGTCGTCGTGCGGCACGGAGTCGGCGCTGAAGACCGCGAACGACAGCGACTTACGGAACGCCGCGAACAGCTCCATGCCGAAGTCCACCGGCGGGAAGCCCGCGACCGCGCCGACGACCACCAGGCGGCCGTTCGGGTTGAGCTTGGCGAAGAGCGACGGCATGCCCGCGCCGGCGACGATGTCGATGATGACGTCGTACGCTGCCGGCGCGCTGTCGTCCCCTTCGCCGGAACGGTCCAGCACATGGGTCGCGCCGAGCTTGCGCAGCCGCTCGCCCCGCTCGGCCGACGACGTCGTGACCGCCACCGCGCCGGCGCCGTCACGGGCCGCGAGCTGGACCGCCATGACCCCGATGCCGCCGGCCGCGCCGCGTACCAGCACGGACTCGCCGGGAACGAAGCGGGCATGGCGGAGCGCGAAGTGAGCCACCATGCCGGAGCTCCCGAGTGTCACCGCGTCGGCGGCGGACATGTCCGCGGGGAGCGGGACGAGCGCCGAGGCCGGGGCGACGGCCTGCTCCACGTAGCCGCCGCCCTCGCCGGTGAACGCCCACACGCGCCGGCCGACCCAGGACGGGTCCACACCGTCGCCCGCGGCGGTCACGGTGCCCGCGATCTCGCCGCCCGGGATGTGGCCTTCCTGGTAGCCGTACCCGGCCAGAGCACCGCTGAGGATCATGGCGTCGACACCGCCGACGCCGATCGCCTCGGTGGCGATCAGCACCTGGCCCGCGGCGGGGCTCGGGTGGGGCACGTCGATGACCGCGAGTCCTTCCGGGCCGCCGAACTTCTGGATGGCAACTGCCTTCATCGTCGTCTCCTTACAAGGTCGAAGCCCTGAGGACACTAGTGGACGCCCCCGTCCGCTTGGCTAAAGTGAGAACGGTGGACGACCGTTTGACTCACAAGCTGCGCTCCGACGCCCTCGACAACCGCGAACGCATCCTCGACGCCGCCCGCGCGGTCTTCGCCGCCGAGGGCCTGCACGTGCCGATGCGGGAGATCGCGCGCCGCGCCGGGGTCGGGCCCGCCACCCTCTACCGGCGGTTCCCGACCAAGGAGCTGCTGGCCACGGAGGCGTTCGCGGACCAGATGCGCGCCTGCGAGGTCATCGTCGCCGAAGGGCTGGCCGACCCCGATCCGTGGCACGGTTTCTGCCACGTGATCGAGCGGATCTGTGAGCTGCACGCCCGCGACCGGGGCTTCACGGCGGCCTTCATGGCCACGTTCCCTGGCGCGATCGACTTCGCGACGAGCCGGGCGCACACGCTCGACGCGGTCGCCGAGCTCGCGCGCCGGGCCAAGGCCACCGGGAAACTGCGCCCCGACTTCGTGCTGGACGATCTCATTCTCGTCCTCATGGCCAACAACGGCCT
>NZ_BAAAMU010000288.1:0-2208 GCF_039529435.1 Nonomuraea maheshkhaliensis | reverse complement strand
TGTCCAGGAACGCCCAGAGGAAGATCCAGCCGAGCGCGATCCGGGCGAGGGCCCACACGTAGTCGGCCGGGCGGCGCGCTTGCGTGGCGCCGGCCTCCACGACGGGCCTGCCGATGGTGGCGTTCATGAGGGGCCCCCTTTCCGAGGGGTGATGCGCCGTTTCCGAGTCGCCTCCAGCACACCGCTCGCGCGGCTTCCGCTGCAGTGCCGTAGGACCCGCGGCGCCAGGACCTTCGGCCCCTCCCGGTGGTGTGCGGGCCGTCGGTCTTGGCGGCGGTGGATGACGAGGGCGAGCACCGCGGTCGCGCAGGGCTTCCCGCGCCGGCGGTGAACCGTCGTACCCCAGCACCACGCCGAGCTCGTCCATGTCCGTCGCCGCCTCCGCCCGTTCAGGTCCGCCTTCAGGTTCGCGCGGGCGGAAGCCGCCGCTCCGAGGCGTCCTTCTCGCGCTGATGGGACCTTGGTCCCCATCGTGTGCGGGCCGGAGCAAGGGCTTCGGCCTCTACGGCGCCGCCCCCGGACGGCGGTGCGATGGGAACGGATCGGGAAGGAGAGTCCGAAATGCGGATCACGGTGAAAGACGTCATGACGACGGACGTGGCCTCGGTCGAGGCCGGCGCCATGTTCAAGGATGTGGCCGAGGTGCTGGTGGAGCGCGGTGTCAGCGCCGTGCCGGTGCTGGACGGCGAGCGGCGGGTCCTGGGTGTGGTTTCGGAAGGGGACCTGATGCGCAAGGAGGAGTTCCGGGAGCAGTACTACGGCGAGAGCTACCGGCCGCCGCTGCGCGCCCGGCTGCGCCGGCGGATGACCGGGGAGGCGGACGGCAGCGGGAAGGCGGGCGGCCGGACCGCGGCGGAGCTGATGACCGCGCCCGCGGTGACCGTCGCCCCGTCCGCCTCGATCGCCAGAGCCGCCCGGATCATGGACGAGTGCGGCGTCAGACGCCTGGTCGTGGTGGACGCCGACGACCGGCTGCGGGGCATCGTGAGCAGGCGTGACCTGCTGCGGATGTACCTGCGTGACGACGACGAGACCAGGCGGCGGGTCGTCGAGGGCATCTCGCCGCACGCGCGCTGGAACGACCGCGACGGCATTCTCGTCGAGGTGCACGACGGCATCGTCACCCTGTCCGGGCACACGCGGAAGCGCAGTGACGCCGACGCCGCCGTGCGATCGACCCGCCGGATGGAGGGGATCGTGGACGTGGAGGAGGCGCTCACCTGGAAGGAGAACGACGTCATCGAGGTCCCCGTCACCTGGCGCCTCCCGTGACGGAAGCACGGAAGCCGCCCAGGCGTGGAGCACGCCGGACGAGCGCGAGCCCGTGGGTCAAGCGTGCCGGCAGTCCTGCTACGGGGCCGTGATGCGGAACACCGGGAACCGGGCCGCGATCGGCTCGAAGTCCGCCAGCGGCGCGTGCCGGTCCACGGGGATGTGCGGGCGCGCGCCCGGGGCCAGGGCCAGGTAACGGCGCAGGATCGGGGCCCGTTCCGCGGGCTCGACCTCGACGAGCCGGACGTTCTCGCGCCGGCCGTGCCGCAGCACCGCCCGGCCGCCGGCCGCGCGCAGGTTGAGCACCCAGTTGGTACGCCGCCCCAGCATCGCCACCAGATACCGCTCTCCGTCCAGGTCGGCCAGCACCAGGGGGAAGGAGATGACCCGGCCGGTACGCCGTCCCGGCACCTCCAGGGTCACCATGCGGGGCAGCAGACCGCTCGCGTGCAGCACGGCCGAGAACCGGTTCATGACGCGCGCCAGGCGGCTGGGCCGGCCGCCGCGGTACAACCATCGCAGCCAGCGCGCGGAGGGCCGGGTGTCGAGGTTCATGATCTTTCCCTTCCAGGACGTGACGGAGATCGTCGCGGCCCGCCGGTGGGCTGTCGCCCTTCCGGCGCGGGGGCCGCTTCGGTAGCGTGCGAGGCATGATTCGTGTCTTCCTCCTCGACGACCACGAGGTCGTCCGCCGCGGCGTCGCCGCCCTGCTGGACTCCGAGGACGACATCGAGGTGATCGGCGAGGCGGGCACGGCCGAGTCCGCCGTCGCGCGCATCCCGGCACTCAGGCCGGACGTCGCGGTGCTCGACGTACGGCTGCCCGACGGCAACGGCGTGGACGTCTGCCGCGAGGTGCGCTCCCAGGTGCCGGGGCTGGCATGCCTGATGCTGACCTCGTTCGCCGACGACGACGCCCTGTTCGACGCGGTCATGG
>NZ_BAAAMU010000287.1:0-2271 GCF_039529435.1 Nonomuraea maheshkhaliensis | reverse complement strand
CGTCGAGCTGCCGTTCGCCTGGACCGACGTCACCCTGCACGCCACCGGCGCCACCAAACTCCTCGTCCACCTCACCCCCGGCCCCCACGCCGTCAGCATCGAGGCGGCCGACGAGGCGGGCAACCCCGTGGTGTCGATCGGCTCGCTGGCCCTGCGCGAGGTGTCGGCCGACCAGCTCAGCAAGCGTCCGACCTCCCTCTACCACCTCGAATGGGTCCCCGTGCTCCCTGCCCAGCCCGGCGGCGGGCACCGCTGGATCGCCGCCGGCGACGGCATTCCGGCCGACCCGGCCGAGAACGAGACGCTCCTCGTACGGGTGGACGGCGACCTGCGACGGACGCTCGCCCTGCTCCAGACCTGGATCGCGGCGGACCGCGCCCAAGGAGCCAAGCTGGCCCTCGTCACCGGCGACAGCGCCGATCCGGACATCGCCGCCGTGTGGGGCCTGGTCAAATCAGCTCAAGCCGAGCATCCCGGCCTGTTCCTCCTGGCCGAGCACGACGGCCCCACCGAGGCCCCTGGCGATCACCCCGACGTTGAACCGCTGCTGTCCGCGTTCGCCGCCGGAGAGCACCAGGTCCGCATCCGCGAAGGCAAGGCGCAGGCGGCCCGGCTCGCCCGTGTGCCCGCCGCACTCACCCCACCCGCCGACGCGTGGCGGGTGGACAGCGAGGACAAGGGCAGCCTCGACCGCCTCACCGCCGTACCCGCCCCCGAAGCCGCCGCGCCGCTGACGGACGGCCAGGTACGGATAGCGGTCCGCGCGGCGGGCGTGAACTTCCGCGACGTGCTCAACGCACTCGGCATGTACCCGGGGGAGGCCGGTCCCATGGGCTTGGAGGGCGCCGGCGTCGTCACCGAGGTCGGCCCCGGCGTGACCGGCGTGGCCGTGGGCGAGCGGGTGATGGGCATGTTCGACGGCGGCGCGTTCGGCCCGCTCGCGATCACCGACCACCGTCAGCTCGCGCCCATCCCCGAGGGGTGGTCGTTCGCGGAGGCGGCGGCGGTGCCGGTGGCGTTCCTGACCGCGTACTACGGCCTGGTGGACCTGGCCGGTCTCCAGCCGGGGGAGAAGGTGCTGATCCACGCGGCGGCGGGCGGTGTGGGCATGGCGGCGGCGCAGATCGCCCGTCACCTCGGCGCGGAGGTGTACGGCACCGCCAGCCCCGCCAAATGGAAAGCCACCGGCCTCGACGAAGAACACCTGGCCAGCTCCCGCACCCTGGAGTTCGCCGACCGCTTCCCACCCATGGACGTCGTCCTCAACTCCCTGGCCGGAGACTTCACCGACGCCTCACTCGGCCTCCTCAAACCCGACGGCCGCTTCATCGAAATGGGCAAAACCGACCTCCGGCCGGCCACCCCCGGCTACACCGCCTTCGACCTGGGCGAAGCCGGGCCGGCCAGGATCGGCGAGATGCTCCGTCACCTCCTGGAGCTGTTCGCCGACGGACACCTCAACCACCACCCGCGCACCTGCTGGGACGTCCGGCAGGCCAAGGACGCCTTCCGGCACATGCAGCAGGCCCGCCACATCGGCAAGGTCGTCCTCACCGTCCCCGCCCCGCTCGACCCGGACGGCACCGTCCTCATCACCGGCGGCACCGGCGGGCTCGGCGGCGCCGTGGCCAGGCACCTGGCCGGCACGCACGGCGTACGGCGGCTGCTGCTCACCAGCCGCTCAGGCCCCGACGCGCCGGGCGCGCAGAAGCTGCTCGCCGAGCTGTCGGAGCCCGGCAACGACGCCGAGATCGCCGCCGCGCACGCCGGCGACCGCGAGGCGCTGGCCGATCTCATCGACGGCCGCGAACTCACCGCCGTCGTGCACTGCGCGGGCGTACTCGACGACGGCGTGATCGCCGCGCTCACCCCCGGCCGCCTCGACCGCGTCCTGCGCCCGAAGGCCACGGCCGCGCGGCACCTGTACGAGCTCACCCGCGGCCACGACCTGCGCGCCTTCGTCCTCTTCTCCTCCCTGGCCGGCACGGCGGGCAGCACCGGCCAGGCCAACTACGCCGCCGCCAACGCCTACCTCGACGCGTTCGCCCGCCGGCACCACGCCGCCGGGCACCCCGTGCGCTCGCTGGCCTGGGGGCCGTGGGCGGGCGGCATGCTCGACGGGCTCGACGAGAACGAGCTGGCCATGATGGCGCGCGAAGGGCTCGCACCGCTGCCGGTCGAGGACGGGCTCGCCCTGCTCGACGCCGCGCTGGCCCGGCCGGAGCCCGTGCTCGTGCGGCCAGCGCCCTGACGTCGAACGCGGCCGGCACG
>NZ_BAAAMU010000286.1:0-2283 GCF_039529435.1 Nonomuraea maheshkhaliensis | reverse complement strand
CGCGTAACTGGGTGATGATGCCGGTGAGGCCCTGGGCGAGGGTGTCGTGGATCTCCCTGGCCATCCGCCGCCGCTCGTCGTGCACGCCCGCCTCCCTGGCCCGCGCCACCAGCCGCTCGTGCAGGGCGGCGTTCTCCGCCAGCGTCTCCTCCAGCCTGCGGTTCGCCTCGCGTGCCTCTTCGAGCGCGCGCAGGCGCTCCTCGTTGCGCTGGTCGTCGCGCCGGGCGTGCCAAGCGAACGCGCACATGGGGATCGCGTTCGCGGCCACCACGGCGGCGTACAGGATCAGGCCCATGCCGGTGCTCGTGTCCACCGCGTACGACTGCGCCGTGCCCGCCACCACCGCCACCGACGCGACGCCGGCCTGCCGCCACGGCCAGGGCAGCACCTCGAACGCGAAGATGTAGCCCGCGGGTGTGAAGAACCCGAACCACGGCGCCCTGACCACCAGCACCAGCATGATCACGACCAGCCCGGCGAAGAACACCGCCATCACCGGCGGACGCTGCCGCCAGCCCGGCCGCAGCGTGAAGCCCCCCAGCATCCACACCGCCGTCAGCGCGCACAGGGCCAGGTCGGCGGCCGGGGACGTGCCGTGCGCCCCCCTGATCGGCACCGTGACGACGGCCAGGACCGCCAGCAGGGTGTACGGCACGACGCCCGTCACCACCGGCCGCTCGCGAGGGACCGCACCGTCCATGCGCTCCTCCATCACTCGTGTCCCTGCCCACAACCTAACCTCGGCCCCTGGCCGCTCTAAGGGCCCGCTGTCAGGGCAGTTCGATGCCCAGGGCGTGCCCGAAGACGCCGCGCGGATCCCATCGGGCCTTGATCCGCTGGAGGCGTGGGTAGTTGTCCTTGTAGTAGAGGATGCGCCCGGGAACGCCGGAGGTGTTCCACTCCGGGTCGATCAGGTCGACGTCGGGATAGTTGATGTACGAGCCGTCGTCCACCTCGCCGGGCACCGGCACGCCACCGGTGCGGGCGTACACGTCGCGGTAGAAGCCGCGCACCCAGGCCAGGCTGCTCGCGTCGTCGGCCGCGTCGGCCCACGTCGTGTAGTAGACCGCCTTCATGACCACGTCGCGCTGGGCGACCGCGGTGGCCTCCGGCGCGACCGCGCGCACCTGGCCGCCGTACCCGATGAGCAGCAGCCCGGAGCGCTCGTTCCCGGTGGATCCGGTCAGGTTGCGGTGGATCGCGGTGAGTTGCGGGTCGGTGAACGACTTGCGGAGGTACGCGGCCTTGTTCTTGTACCGGCGGGCGGTCGCGTCGCCGGCCTCGCCCGTACCCGGCCAGGTCATCTTGTGCAGCCACGGCATCGTCCCCTGGGTGTCGACGATGGGTTCGAGGCCAGTGCCCTCGCTCACCGCGGAGACGAACTCGTTCACCAGGCCGTCCGCGCCGGGCAGGCCCGCGTCGATCTGCACGGCCAGCGAGAGGTATCCGGCGGCGCGGTGCGGCAGCAGCAGGATCGCGTAGACGCCGGCGGACGGTGCGCCCGGCGCGCTGTTGTGCTCGTGCCAGGTGCCGAAGTTGCGCACCAGCCGGGTGAAGGCCGCCTCGGTCATGCCCTCCCACGGCCAGGCGACCACGCGTTCCAGCATCTCCGCCGGCGAGGCGGGGAGCAGCCCGGCCGGGTCGGAGCCGGTGGCGCCGGGCGAGCGCAGCCAGTACTTGGTGACCACGCCGAAGTTGCCGCCGCCACCGCCGGTGTGCGCCCACCACAGGTCGCGGTTCGGGTCGCCGGGTTCGCGGGTGGCGACCACCGCGCGGGCGCCGCCGTCCGCGCCGGCCACGACGACCTCGACGCCGTACAGGTGGTCCACCACCGAGCCGTACCGGCGGGACAGCGCCCCGTACCCGCCTCCGGCGACGTGACCGCCGGCGCCCACCGCCGGGCAGCTGCCGCCGGGGATCGTAACGCCCCAGCCCTTGAACAGCGTCCGGTAGACCTGCCCGAGCGTGGCTCCGGGCTCCACCAGGAACGCCTTCTTGCGCGGGTCGTAGGCGACCGCGTCCATCGGGGAGAGGTCGATCAGCGTGCGCACCGCCGGGTCGGCGGTGAAGTTCTCGAAGCAGTGGCCGCCGCTGCGCACCGCGATCCGCCGTCCGGCCCGGACCGCCTCCGTCACCGCGCGCACCACCTGATCGGTCGAGCCGACCACGCGGATCTCGTCCGGCCGGCCCACGAAGCGGAAGTTGTTGCCCCGCAGCAGTCCGTCGTACCGGGGGTCGCCAGGCCGGATCCGCACCGGCCCGAACTCCTCCGCGTCGGCCGGC
>NZ_BAAAMU010000285.1:0-2288 GCF_039529435.1 Nonomuraea maheshkhaliensis | reverse complement strand
GGGTGTAGCTCTTTTGCAGTGACTTATTCGATCAGGCGCCGAGGGTGTATTCGTCCTGGTGACGGCTGTGGTGGACGCGCTGGTTCTCGCGGTCGACGTGGAAGATCCAGTACTGGTCGAGGTCGTTGTTGGCGATCAGAGCGCGGAGCTTCAGAACGGCCTCGGCTCCGGCCAGCCCCCACCGGGCTCCGGTGATGTCCAGGCGGTCGCCGATCAGGTAGCGGGCACTTCCCTCCACCACGCCGGTGGCGATCGGCCAGCCCTGCTCCAGCGCCTGGTCATAACGCAGGAACGCGCGGTGGCTGGTCAGGTAGCGGGCCGCGGCGGACAGAGCATCACCTCGGCTGGTCGTGCGGGCTGTCAGGTCGGCGATCACCTCCTCGATGCGGCCGGCCAGCAGGACCAGCGCCCAGCCGGCGACGCGTTGCTCAGCGGCCGGGTCCTCGGCGGTGTGCAGGCAACGGGCCGCGCGCCAGAGGTATTCCAGCACGTGGATCAGGTCGCAGACGACATGGATGCGGACGTCGCGGCGGTCGGCCTCGGCCTGCAGGAGCTGCAGCTGGTGGTGGTCACCATCGGCCAGCACCACCCAGGTGCGCGCATGCAGGCTGTCGCGGGCCTCGGCCTGGTCGAACATGAAGGCGATCACCTGCTCGGCGGAGTCGATGACCGAGGCGTAGACCCACTTTCCGGACGCGCGCGGCCCGGCCCGCACCCGGCGGGCGCCGCTGCGCTCACCGAGGCTGATCACATCGTGCGGGCGGCGGGGCGCGGGCTCCGCGTCGTAGACCACCGCCAGGGTGGCCATGCGCTTGCGATAGGGCTTCTCACCGGAAGCCAGGCGGGTGTGGAAGCGCCCGCGGTGCCGGGCGGCGGCCGCTCGGGTGGCCGGCCGCAGCGCCTCGGGCCGCATCACGATGCCCTTGCCGTCGGTGCTGAGCACCAGCAGCTCAGTGGCGGCGCGCGGCACCGGGACGCGGACGGCATAGAAGGCCTCAACATCGGCCGCGGCGGCGATGACCAGCTCTTCGATCTGCCGTTTGCCGATCACGTTCCCGCACCGGTCGGTGATCGCGGCATGCGCGGCGTCGAACGAGCCGCGCACCGCCTCGGCCACCGCCAGCCGCGCCAGCCCGTGGCTGTGCCGCCCCGCAGGCAGCGCCAGCAGATCGTCGGCCGGATACCGGTTGCGCCGGCCCGGCGCTCGCAGCGCGCAGCGGCGCACCACCACCGTGCCCACCACGGTGGCCAGCAGCCGGTGATGCCCCTTCTCCAGCCTTCCGGGCGGATGCACGGCCGCCAGGCGGGCCTCCTCCCGGTCCGCGCGCAGGTCCAGATGATCCTGCAGCAGCTGCCGCACCAGCCGGCGGCCCCGCTGCTCACACCAGATCTCCAGCTCGGCGTGGGACAGCCCGCCGGTGACCGGATCGGCCAGTTCGGCGAGCAGAAGATCGAACAACTTCCTCGAGGTTGCAAAGCAGTCAGCTCTGAGCGCGGTGTCGTACGGTGTCATCGGCTCTTCCTTGCCGGTCGATTCGACTGGGTCGCACCTTCGAACCTCCGGCAAGTAAGAGCCCTCCGCCAACCACCACCACCGGCACATCACGGTGACGCGCCACCGCCCGCCCCGTGCCCGCCTATCGGGCGATCTGCCGAGCAACCGGCTCGGTCAAGGCGAACAGCCCGGGCTCGTCCTGCGCCAGCCAGCCGCGTTCCACCAGCCGCCGCAGCTTGCCCCGCAACCCTTCCACCGCCGCGGCCGACTCACCCCGCCCCAACGCGGCCGAGATCTTCCCCGCCCGCATCGCCCGCCCGGCATCGGCAAGCACCTCCAGCACATCCCGATACGCCCGCGGCAACACCGACGGCCCGAGATCCTCACGCCACGCCGGCACCGTCACCACGCCCCGCCGCACCGCCTCGGTCTTGCCATCTTGGCCGTCCTGCCCAGCATCGGCGGAGCCGGCATCCTCGCTTCCCAGGACGGGATCGGCGGCAAGACGGCCCTGCCCGCCCAGAATGTCCTCCACCACCTCGGAGGCGATCAGCAGCCGAGACAGCCCCTCTTCCTCGGCCTCCAGCCGCGCCTGCACCTCCGCGAGCTGCCGGCCAAGCTCCTCGATCCGCCGGCGGGCTTCGGCTTGCCGCCGCGCCAGCTCCTCCAGCAACGACCCCATCGCTACCACCGCCTCGCGCGCCTGCACCCACAGTAGAAGGCGGTTTTACGATCAAACAGCCCAGGACAGCGAACGCCCAGCTCAGCCAGTCACTGCAAACGAGCTACACCC
>NZ_BAAAMU010000284.1:0-2365 GCF_039529435.1 Nonomuraea maheshkhaliensis | reverse complement strand
CCGCCGACCGGGCTACGCGCAGCCGCGCCGCTCGCCCCTTGCTCAGGCTCTGAGACTTGTTCATCGTGTTTCCTTCCACCCGTCATTCGCGGCACTTTGTGGCCGCGAGTAGAAGGTACGGATCACCGGGGTGGGCGTTCTGCGTAGAATGACGCAGATGACTTATGTGTGATCGGCATCACCAAAATCCGGGTTCAGCTCGCGGCGCGGTCGCCGACCGGGCGGCGGCGCAGGTGCGGGTCGGCCAGCGGTGCGGGCTGCCAGAGGCCGACCGGGTGGTAGACGTCGGTGCCGGGCGGCACGATCTCGTCGATCCGGTCGAGCACGGCGTCGTCCAGCACGAGTGAGGCGCCCTTCAGCAGGCCCTCCAACTGCTCCTTCGTGCGCGGGCCGAGGATGACCGAGGTGACCGCCGGGTGTGCCGCGACGAAGGCGATGGCCAGCTCCGGCAGCGTGCGGCCGAGCTCGTCCGCCAGCTTCACCAGCTCCTCGACGACCTCCAGCTTGGCCGCGTTCACCGGGATGGACGGGTCGAAGCGCTCCGGCGCACGCGCGGCGCGGCCCCGCGTCAGGTCGATCTCCTGCCCCTTGCGGTAGCGGCCGGTCAGGAAACCCCAGCCCAGCGGGCTGTAGGTGAGCACGCCCATGCCGAGCCGCCGCGCCGTGGGCAGCACGTCGCCCTCGATGCCGCGGGCCAGGATGTTGTACGGCGGCTGCTCGGTGCGGAACCGGTACAGGCCGCGCTGCCTGGCCACGTGGTACGCCTCCACCGTCTCGTGCGCGGGAAAGGCCGAGCTGCCGAAGGCGCGGATCTTGCCCTGCCGCACCAGATCGGTCAGCGCGGAGAGGGTCTCCTCGATGTCGGTCCGGTGATCGAACCGGTGGATCTGGTAGAGGTCGATCCAGTCCGTACGCAGCCGCTTGAGGCTGGCCTCGACCTCGCGCACGATCCAGCGCCGCGAGTTGCCGCCCCTGTTGGGCCCCTCCCCCATCGGGAAGTGCACCTTCGTGGCCAGCACCACCTCGTCCCGCCGCCCCTGCAACGCCTTGCCCACGATCTCCTCGGACTCGCCCGCCGAGTACATGTCAGCGGTGTCGACGAAGTTGATCCCGTGGTCGAGGGCGGTGTGGATGATGCGGATGCTGTCGTCGTGGTCGGGGTTGCCGGCCGCGCCGAACATCATCGTGCCGAGACAGAAGGTGCTGACCTCGATGCCGGTGCCGCCAAGGATGCGATATCTCATGCCTCGGAACCGTAGAATCTAGAGCCGACTCTAAGTCAAACTGGCCGCATGTCAGGGTTGAGCATCGGCCAGGTCGCCGAACGCACGGGGCTGAGCGTCCACACCCTCCGCTTCTACGAGCGGGAGGGGCTGCTGGCCCATCCGGTGCGACGGGGCGCCGCCGGGCACCGGGTCTACGACGAGGACGACATCGGCTGGCTGGGCGTGTGCATCCGGCTGCGGGCCTCCGGCATGCCCTTGACCGACATCCGGCGCTACACCGAGCTGGTCAGGGCGGGTCAGGGCAACGAGGTGGCACGGCTGGAGGTGCTGCGCGCGCACCGGGAACGGGTGCTCGAGCAGATGCACGAGCTCGACGAGTGCCTCAAGCTGATCACCGAGAAGGTGGCCGTGTACGAGAGCCGGCTGGGTCTGCGGGAGGGCGCCCGGGAGTGCGCGTCCTGACCCCTCAGTCCTGACTCCTCAGTCCTGACCCCTCAGTCCTGACCTCTACGAGCTGGAAGCAGGTGACCATGGCCGAGATGCTCGCAGCCCGGCTGCACATCCCCTCCCGCGAGGTGCGCATGGAGGAGGTGCCCGTGCCGGAGCCGGGCCCGGGGCAGGTGCGGGTCGAGGTGCGCGCGGCGGGGGTGTGCCTGTCCGACGTGCACCTCGCCGACGGCACTCTCACGCCAAGCCTGTTGAAGGGCGAGACGGTGACGCTCGGTCACGAGGTGGCCGGGGTCGTGGACGCTCTCGGTCCGGGCGTGGCCGACTGGGCGGCGGGCGACCGGGTCGTGCTGCAGGCCGGCGAGACCGACCGGTTCGGCACCGTCTACACCCGCGGCGTCGACTACGACGGCGGTTACGCGCAGTACGCGCTGGCCACGGCCCGCACGTTGGTGCCGATCCCCGACAGCCTGCCGTTCGAGCAGGCGTGCGTCATCCCCGACGCCGTCTCCACGCCCTGGGCGGCCATCACGGTCACGGCGGCCGTGCGGCCCGGCGAGGCGGCGGCGGTCTGGGGCGTCGGCGGGCTGGGCGCGCACGCCGTACAGCTGCTGCGGCTCGTCGGCGCGGCGCCGGTGATCGCGATCGACCCCCTGCCCGCGGCCAGGGAGCAGGCGCTCGGGCTCGGCACG
>NZ_BAAAMU010000283.1:0-2424 GCF_039529435.1 Nonomuraea maheshkhaliensis | reverse complement strand
GGGTGCGGGAGCGCAGCCTGTCGGCGTTCGCGCACCAGGACGTGCCGTTCGAGCGCTTGGTGGAGGAGCTGGCCCCGTCGCGGTCGTTGGCGCGGCACCCGCTCTTCCAGGTGGTGCTGACCAAGCAGGACACCATCGAGGCGGTGCTGGACCTGCCCGGCGTGCGGACGGGACCGGCTCCGGCGGCGGGGGGCGGGCGTACCGCGGCCAAGTTCGATCTTGACGTGATGGTGAGTGAGGCGTTCGACGCCGACGGGGCTCCGGCCGGGGTGCGCGGGTCCGTGACGGTGGCGGCGGACCTGTTCGACGAGGAGTGGGCCGAGCGGATCACGCGTTACTGGGTGCGGGTGCTGGACATGGTGAGCGGCGATCCCGGTACGCGGGTGAGCGGCGTCGACCTGCTGGGACCGGACGAGCGTCGGGCCCTTTCTGAGTGGAACCGTACGGCGGCCGACGGGTTTGCGGCTCCGGTGGTGGAGCTGTTCGAGGCGCAGGTCGCGCGTAGGCCCGGGGCGGTCGCGGTGGTGTCTCCCGAGGGCGAGGGGGTCACGTACGCCGATCTGGACGAGCGGGCCAATCGGCTGGCGAATGTCCTGGCCGGTGAGGGGGTGGGCGCCGAGTCGGTGGTGGGGGTGTGCCTGGATCGCGGTGTGGATCTGGTGGCGGCGTTGCTGGCGGTGTGGAAGGCGGGTGCGGCGTATGTGCCGATCGATCCGCGTCAGCCGGTGGATCGGATCGCGTACCTGCTCGCTGACAGCCGTGCGGTGCTGACCGTCACGAGCGAGGAGATCGCGGACGAGCTGCCGGCGGGTCATGCCCGGATGCTGGTGCTGGACGACACCTTCACCGCGTTGCGCCTGTCGATGGCTTCTCCGGCCCGGCCCGAGCGGGTCGTGCACGGCGGCCAGACGGCCTATGTCATCTACACCTCGGGCTCGACCGGCCGGCCGAAGGGGGTGCTGGTCAGTCAGGCGGCTCTGGCGAACTATGTGGCTTCTGTGCCGGGGCGGCTGGAGCTGGACGGTGGCCGGTTCGCCCTGGTGCAGGGGCAGGCGACCGACCTGGGCAACACGATCGTCTTCGCCGCGCTCACGTTGGGCGGAGAGCTGCACGTCATGGCCGAGGAGGCGGCCACCGACCCGGACGCGCTGCGGGCGTTGCTGGCCGAGCGGGAGATCGACTTCGTGAAGATGGTGCCCTCCCACCTGGCGGCGATGGGTCCAGGACTGCTGCCCGCTCGCGCGCTGGTGCTGGGTGGTGAGGCGGCCGCTCCCGACTGGCTGGCGCGGGTGCTGGAGGAGGCCGAGCAGCGTGGTTGCGCGGTGTTCAACCACTACGGCCCGACCGAGACCACGATCGGCGTCGCCACCACCCGGTTGAGGGGTGGTGGAGTCGCGCCGGTCGGCACGCCGGTGGCCAACACCGCCTGCCACGTGCTGGACGAGCACCTGGCTCCGGTGCCGCCGGGTGTCACGGGTGAGCTGTATGTGGCGGGCGCGCAGGTGGCTCGCGGGTATCTGGGGCGTCCTGGGCTGACGGCCGAACGGTTCGTGGCCTGCCCCTTCGGCGGCGGACGCATGTACCGCACCGGCGACCGGGCCCGCTGGAATGCAGACGGCGAGTTGTTGTTCGCCGGCCGGGTGGACGACCAGGTGAAGATCCGTGGTTTCCGGGTGGAGCCGGGCGAGGTCACCGCGGCCCTGGCCGTCTGTCCCGGCGTGAGCCAGGCCGCCGTGATCGCGCGCGAGGAGGGGCCCGGTGACGTCCGGCTCGTGGGGTATCTGGTGCCCGGCGATCCGGAGAACGCCTCGGACCTCCCGTCGGTGGCGCGGCGGTTCGCCGCCGATCGCCTGCCCGACCACCTGATCCCCTCGGCCTGGGTGGTGCTGGACGCGCTGCCGCTGACCGCCAACGGCAAGCTCGACCGCCACGCCCTGCCCGCCCCCGACCACGCCGCCGCGGCCGGTGCCGGTCGTGGCCCGGCGGACGCGCGGGAGGAGGCGTTGTGCGCGGCGTTCGCCGAGGTGCTGGGCGTGCCTGCGGTCAGCGTGGACGACGACTTCTTCGAGCTCGGCGGGCACTCTCTGCTCGCCGTCCGCCTGGTCAGTCGCATCCGCGCGCTGCTCGGCGTCGAGATCGAGATCCGCGCCCTGTTCGAGACCCCGACGGTGGCCGGGCTGGCCGCCGGCCTGGGCGACGTGGAGGCGGCCCGCCTCGCGCTGACGGCGGTGGAGCGGCCGGAGCGGGTGCCGCTGTCGTACGCGCAGCGCCGGTTGTGGTTCATCAGGGAGCTTGAGGGGCCGAGCGCCACGTACAACGTGCCGATCGTGCTGCGGTTGTCAGGGGAGGTGGACGCCGAGGCGCTGGGTGCGGCGTTGCGGGACGTGGTCGTACGGCATGAGGTGCTGCGGACGGTCTATCCGG
>NZ_BAAAMU010000282.1:0-2511 GCF_039529435.1 Nonomuraea maheshkhaliensis | reverse complement strand
AGCGTCCAGGTGGCGATCACGGCCAGGTCGGCCCAGGGCCATGGCCGTCCTGCCGGGTCCAGCACGGCGAGCAGCGTGTGGGAGAGGTGCTTGAGCGGGAAGAGGTCGCCGATGGTGCTCAGTACGCCGGGCAGCTCGCCTCCCATGATGAACACGTCGGAGACGAAGGCCAGGGGCAGGAAGGTGCCCAGGGTGAGCGCGCCGGCGGTCTGCTGGTCGCGTACGAACGCCACCACCAGCGCGCTGAGCACCGTGAAGCAGGCGACCCCGGCGGCGATCGCGCCGAGCATCCCGGCGATCATGGCAGGCTCGATCCGCACCCCGAAGCCGAGCACGGCCACGGTGGCGAGCACGGCGGCCGTCGCCGAGGTGACCAGCAGCGCGGTGACGAGGTTGCCCGCCTGGTAGGCCCAGCCGGGGAGCGGGGTTCCCGACAGACGCTTGAGCACGCCGCGTTCCCGGTCGCCGGCGGTTCGCTCGGCGAGGTTGACGTACGAGGCGACGCCCACCGTGTAGGTGATCATCGCGCCGAGCATGAACACCGGCAGCCGCACGCCCGACACCTGGACCTCCCCGAAGATGAGCGAGATCAGCGCCAGGAGCAGCACCGGCAGCACCATGGTGAAGAACGCCGTGGACGGGTCGCGGCGCAGCCGGACCAGTGCGTGCGCGACCTGGCCGGTCACCAGCCGCCACGCCGCGGGCCGTCCCCGCCGCGCGGTCCATGGGCGGGCCGCGCCGGTCGCGGCGCCGCGGGCCGGGGGCCGTTCCCAGCGGAAGCGCCACACGGCCACGACAGCGCCGCCGATCCCCCACGCCGCCAGCACCGCCAGATGACCGCCACGGAAACCGGTCCCGGACAGCAGCGGGTTCATGGCGTCGCGGACGGCATTGGCCAGGTGCCGCAACGGGAAGATCCACCCGACGACGTCCAGCCAGGCGGGCAGCCGGGCACCGACCAGCATGATGTCGGAGACGAACGCCAGCGCCAGCAGCAGCCCGGTGCCGAGCAACTGCACCGCCGCCCCATTGCGGACGAGCGCGACCATGGCGAAGCCGAGCGCGGTGAAGCAGGCCGCGCCGGCCAGCAGGGTGAGAAGAAGCGCGGGCAGCGTCCGCCAGACCATCTGCACGTCGTAGAAGAGCAGGCCCACTGTCAGCAGGAGCGCGACCGTCACCACGGCGACCACCAGCGACGCCCCGACGAGCCCGGTCAGCACGGCCCAGGCGGGCACGGGAGTGCCGCGCAGCCGCTTCAGCCAGCCGCGGTCGCGCAGCTCGGACAGACGGATGGCCAGCGTGCCGAAGCAGACCTGGGCGACGCCGAACACCGCCATGACGGGGACGACGAACTGCATCACCCGCACCCCCGTACGGGCGTCCACGACCTGGTTGCCCACGGCCGCACCCACGATCACCGTCATCAGCAGCGGCATCGCCACGGTGAAGACGACCGCGGCCGGGCTGCGGAAGAAGGCGACGACATCGTGCCGGACCAGTCTGGAGATCATGACGCCGCCTCGCTCACCAGGTCGAGGTAGACGTCCTCCAGCGACGGCCGGGTCAGCGTCAGGGCGGTCAGCTCGATGCCGCGCTCCAGCGCCCAGCCGGTCAGGGCGTGCATGTCCCCGGCCGGCCGCGTGGTCTCGACCGACACCACGGGACCGTGCGCCTCGACACGACCCGCCAGGGCAGGCAGATCGGCCACGGCCGTGCCGTCAGGGAGGCGGAAGGACAGCACGCTGGCGGGCTCCCCCGCGACGAGCGTGTCCGGCGACCCGATCGCGACCAGCCGCCCCGCGCGCAGCACCGCCACGCGGTCGGCCAGGTGCTGGGCCTCGTCCATGTAGTGGGTGGTGAGCAGAATGGTGGTGCCGCCGGCGCGTAACCCGTCGATCAGCTCCCACGCGTGGTGCCGAGCAGCCGGGTCGAAGCCGGTGGTGGGCTCGTCCAGGAACAGCACCTCGGGCCGGCCGACCAGGCCGAGGGCCAGGTCCAGGCGGCGGCGCTGCCCGCCGGAGAGCGTACGCACGCGGGCGTCGCGCTTGTCCTTGAGCCCGACCTGCTCGACCACCTCGTACGGGTCACGCGGACGCGGGTAGAACCCCGCGTAGAGCCGGACCAGCTCGGCGACGGAGAACTCGTCCTCGAACCCGGCCTCCTGCAGCACGATGCCGATGTGCTCACGGTAGGCGCGACCGCCGGTGGCCGGGTCGAACCCGAGCACCGACACCTGACCGCCGTCCCGGCCGCGATGTCCCTCCAGGATCTCCACCGTGGTGGTCTTGCCCGCGCCGTTCGGCCCGAGCAGCGCGAACACCTCACCTTGCGCGACGGTGAAGCTCACGTCGTCGACGGCCTTCACCGCCCCGTAGCACTTGCACAGCCCCTCAACGATCACCGGTGACATGTCAGCTCCTTCCACCGCCCCGAGCGTCCTGCGCCCGGGCCGGCGACGGCAGGGCCGAAAGACACAACCTCGGTCCTCGATGAGGGCCTGGCAGGGCGAGC
>NZ_BAAAMU010000281.1:0-2522 GCF_039529435.1 Nonomuraea maheshkhaliensis | reverse complement strand
AGCCGCCCCCCGACCCCGGCCAGCAGCCCCTGGATCGCCGCCACCCCCGCCCGCGCCCGCCGGCGCCGCCGGGGGAGGGTGAGCGCCATCCGCAGCCGGCTGCGCGCCGGGCGCGCCTCGGCCAGCAACGGCTCCAGCCGCCCGGCCACGTTGCGGGCGGCGGCGAGGGCGCGGGCCAGCGCGGGGCCCACGTTCACCAGGCGGTGCAGGGCGATCACCAGCTCGGTGGTGTGGTGGTCGGGCTGGTCCACGTCGAGCCGCAGGCTCGCGGCCTCGGCGGCGGCCATCTCGATCTGCCGGGCGGCCGCGTGGATCTGTCCCGCCGTGCGCGCGCCGATCCCCGGCAGCAGCTGCAGCTGGTACGGCGTCGTCTCCAGCACCTGCCGCACCGTCGTGTAGCCGGCCTTCTCCAGCGTGCCGACGCGCAGCCGCCCGTCGGTCACGTCCTTCAGCCGGGAGACGGGCACGGCCTCCAGCCCGGCCCTGGCCAGGTCGCGGCGCAGCGCGTCGAGCGCGTGCGCGGCCTGCGCGCGCACCGAGCCGTGCTCGTCGAGCAGCGCGCGTGCGTCGGCCAGCAGCCGGTCCGCGTCATGGAAGTCCACTGGATCAAGCATGCCCCAGCCGGGCCGCCGCACGAAATCCCCGGCGGCACGGCTTCCGCCTCGCCGGCCTGCCCTGACGGCCCGATCCGGCGGCCCAGCCCCATCGTCGGGTCCTGCGGTCGGGTCCGGCGGTCAGGTGACGTGCACGCCGACGAGGCAGGTGTCGTCGTCGGTGTCGGAGTTGCAGTGCGTGAGCAGGTCGTCGAGGCGGTGGTCGAGGGTGGCCGCCGGACGTCTGGCGATGGCCAGCAGCCGGTCCTGGGCGTGCCGCAGGTTGTGGTCGCGCCGCTCGATCAGCCCGTCGGTGTACATGAGCAGCGTGTCGCCGGCCCGCAGCCGCACCAGCCCCTCCTCGTACCTGGCGTCGGTGAAGGCCCCCAGCAGCGGCCCCTTGACCAGCGCCAGCTCCGTCCCGTCGCCCTCGCGCAGCAGGATGGGCGGAAGGTGGCCCGCCCTGGCCCAGCGCAGGGTCCTGGTCGGCGGGTCGTACAGGCCGCAGACGGCGGTGGCGGTCATGCGGTCGGCGAGGTGGTGGGCGACCTGGTTGAGCCAGGACAGGAGCTGGGCCGGGCCCGCCCCGGTGGCGGCCAGGCCGCGCAGCGCGTTGCGCAGGATCACCATGCCCGTGGCCCCCTCCACGCCGTGCCCGGCCACGTCGCCCACCGACAGCAGCACCTGCCGCGAGGGGAGCGCGACCGCGTCGTACCAGTCGCCGCCGACCAGGTGCTCCTTCTGCGCGGGCCGGTAGCGGACGGCGATGCGCAGCCCGAGCGAGTCGATCCGGCCGTGCGAGGGCGGCATGATGGCCTGCTGCAGTTGCAGGGCCAGGCGGTCGCGCGCGGCCGACTGCTCCTCGGTGTGGGCGAGCTGGTCGCGGGTGACGGCCAGCGCGACCTCCGTCCAGTGCTGGGAGGAGATGTCCTGGTACGCCCCCCGGACCGCCATCAGCCGCCCGTCGTGCCCGAAGACCGGCTCGGCCACCACCCGCATGTGGCGGTCCACCCCGTCGGCGCGCTGGAGCCGGAACGCCGTGGCCGCGAAGCGCCGGTGGTGCAGCACCGTGCGCAGGAAGCGGCCCAGGGCGACCTCGTCGTCGGGGTGGGCGTGGTCGCGCAGGCGTTCCAAGGGAATCGGCGGGTCGCCGGGCGTGCGGCCGTACAGGGAGTAGAGCTGGGCGTTCCAGGTGATCTGGCCGGTGAGCGCGTTCTCCTCGAAGCCGCCGATGCGGCCCAGCCGCTGCGCGTGCTCCAGCAGCCCCGCCAGCCGGGCGTCCTCGTCGTGCTCGCGCCACACCAGCAGCATGCTGTCGCCGTGGCGGGTGATGCTGACGTCGGCCACGCCGGTCGTGGTCAGGGCGAACGGCATCCGTTCGGCGCGGAACGGCGCGCCGGTGGCGTGGACGTGCTCCAGCCGCGCGAACAGGCCCTCGGCGGCCACGGGGCAGACCTCCAGCAGCAGCGAGCCGGGCACCAGCGGATACGCCTCCAGCAGCAGCCCGTCACCGGCGGTGATCCGCTCGTTGACGTGCCGGACCCGGAAGTCGGCCGGCTCGCCGTCCGCGCCCAGGTGCGCCCGCAGCACCAGCGCCGGATCGGGCAGCGTGTCGGCCAGGTCCACGATCTCCGTCCTGGCGGACGTGGCGGGCGCGAGAGTCGCGAACGGCGCGTCCAGCGTGTGCGCGCACAACTCGGCCAGCGCCTCGATCTGCCGCTCGATCCTGGGCGGACGCGGCGGCAGCGCGCGCGGCCAGCAGATCTCCAGCACGCCGAGCTGCCGCCCGGCCGAGGTCATGGGCACGGTGACCCGGCCGCCGGCGGAGGTGGGGCGGCCGATGGCGGGCAGGCTGGAGTCGGGATGCCAGATCATGCGCCGCTCGGTCAGCGACCGCCCGGCCGGGGCGGGCACGCCGGGCGGCGGCGG
>NZ_BAAAMU010000280.1:1178-2597 GCF_039529435.1 Nonomuraea maheshkhaliensis | reverse complement strand
GCCCTGCAGACCGAGTCTTTCGACTGGCTGCTCGGCAACGAGAAGTGGAAGGCCCGGGTAGAGGCGGCTCGCCAGGCCGGGCGCAAGGACGTCCCGACCCAGTCGGGCCTCGAAGAGATCTTCGAAGAGATCAGTCCCATCGAGGACTTCTCGGGGACCATGTCCTTGTCGTTCCGCGACCACCGGTTCGAGCCGCCCAAGTACTCCGTAGACGAGTGCAAAGACAAGGACATGACCTTCTCCGCCCCGATGTTCGTGACGGCGGAGTTCATCAATAACACCACCGGTGAGATCAAGAGCCAGACGGTGTTCATGGGCGACTTCCCGCTCATGACCCCGAAGGGCACCTTCATCATCAACGGCACCGAGCGTGTCGTGGTCTCGCAGCTGGTCCGTTCGCCCGGCGTCTACTTCGAACGCAATGTCGACAAGACCTCGGACAAGGACCTCTACGGCTGCAAGGTGATCCCCTCGCGGGGCGCCTGGCTGGAGTTCGAGATCGACAAGCGCGACAGCGTCGGTGTGCGCATCGACCGTAAGCGCAAGCAGGCCGTCACCGTGCTGCTCAAGGCACTGGGCTGGACCAACGAGAAGATTCTCGAGCGGTTCGGCCAGTACGAGTCGATGCGGGCCACCCTGGAGAAGGACCACACGGCCGGCCAGGACGACGCCCTGCTCGACATCTACCGCAAGCTGCGGCCCGGTGAGCCGCCCACCAGGGAGTCGGCGCAGACCCTGCTGGAGAACCTCTACTTCAACCCCAAGCGGTACGACCTGGCCAAGGTGGGCCGCTACAAGATCAACAAGAAGCTCGGCGTCGACGCCGAGATCACGCACGGCACCCTGACCGAGGACGACATCGTCTCGATGATCGAATACCTGGTGCGGCTGCACGCCGGCGAGACGTCGATGGGCTCGACGGGTGAGGTCGTCGTGGACGTCGACGACATCGACCACTTCGGCAACCGCCGCCTGCGCAGCGTCGGCGAGCTCATCCAGAACCAGGTCCGGCTGGGCCTGGCCAGGATGGAGCGCGTCGTGCGCGAGCGGATGACGACGCAGGACGTCGAGGCGATCACGCCGCAGACCCTGATCAACATCCGCCCGGTCGTGGCGTCGATCAAGGAGTTCTTCGGCACCTCGCAGCTGTCGCAGTTCATGGACCAGACCAACCCGCTGGCCGGCCTGACGCACAAGCGGAGGCTGAACGCGCTCGGCCCCGGCGGCCTGTCCCGTGAGCGGGCGGGCATGGAGGTGCGCGACGTGCACCCGTCCCACTACGGCCGGATGTGCCCGATCGAGACCCCCGAAGGCCCCAACATCGGCCTGATCGGATCGCTGGCCTCCTACGGGCGGATCAACGCCTTCGGCTTCGTCGAGACGCCCTACCGCAAGGTCGTCGACGGCAAGGTGACCGAC
>NZ_BAAAMU010000280.1:0-1080 GCF_039529435.1 Nonomuraea maheshkhaliensis | reverse complement strand
GGGAGGTCGACTACATCGACGTGTCGCCGCGCCAGATGGTGTCGGTGGCCACCGCGATGATCCCCTTCCTGGAGCACGACGACGCCAACCGCGCGCTCATGGGCTCCAACATGCAGCGCCAGTCGGTGCCGCTGCTCAAGAGCGAGGCGCCGCTGGTCGGCACCGGCATGGAATACCGCGCCGCGACCGACGCCGGTGACGTCATCAGCGCCGAGAAGGCCGGTGTGGTGGAGGAGGTCTCCGCCGACTACATCACCGTGATGAACGACGACGGCACGCGGACGACGTACCGGGTGGCCAAGTTCAAGCGCTCCAACCAGGGCACGAGCTTCAACCAGAAGCCGATCGTGGCCGAGGGCGACCGGGTCGAGGTCAACCAGGTCATCGCCGACGGCCCCTGCACCGACAACGGTGAGATGGCGCTCGGCAAGAACCTGCTCGTGGCGTTCATGCCATGGGAGGGCCACAACTACGAAGACGCGATCATCATCTCGCAGCGGCTGGTCCAGGACGACGTCCTGTCCTCGATCCACATCGAGGAGCACGAGGTCGACGCCCGTGACACCAAGCTGGGCCCGGAGGAGATCACCCGCGACATCCCCAACGTCTCCGAAGAGGTCCTGGCCGACCTCGACGAGCGGGGCATCATCCGGATCGGCGCCGAGGTCGTGCCCGGCGACATCCTGGTCGGCAAGGTCACGCCCAAGGGCGAGACCGAGCTGACGCCGGAGGAGCGGCTGCTGCGCGCGATCTTCGGTGAGAAGGCCCGTGAGGTCCGCGACACCTCGCTGAAGGTGCCGCACGGCGAGCAGGGCAAGGTCATCCACGTGCGCGTCTTCAGCCGCGAGGAGGGCGACGAACTGCCGCCGGGGGTCAACGAGCTGGTCCGCGTCTACGTGGCGCAGAAACGCAAGATCACCGACGGTGACAAGCTGGCCGGCCGGCACGGCAACAAGGGCGTCATCTCCAAGATCCTGCCGGTCGAGGACATGCCTTTCCTGGAGGACGGCGCTCCGGTCGACATCATCCTCAACCCGCTGGGCGTGCCCGGCCGGATGAACGTCGGCCAGGTGCTGGAGA
>NZ_BAAAMU010000279.1:0-2654 GCF_039529435.1 Nonomuraea maheshkhaliensis | reverse complement strand
TGAGGGGACGGTGTCCGAGACCCCGCTCTTCGACTGGCCCGCCTCTCCGTCGCCGTCCGCAGCGACGGATGCCGCCACCAGGGACACGACCGGGGGAGACAGAGCCGAGCCGGACACGCCCAAGGGGGACAAAACCGAACGAGACGCGACCGAGGGGGAGCCGGCCGGGCAAACCGAGGCGGAGCCGACCGGAGAAATCGAGGCGGAGCCGACCGGAGAAATCGAGGCGGAGCCGACCGGAGAAATCGAGGCGGAGCCGGCCGGGGAAGAGGTGCCGACACCGGAGGACGATCCGCTGCGCTGGGCCGGGGCGCTGCTCGATGCCGCGCGGGCCGTCGTACGGCGGGCCGATGGCGAGCTCGCCACCGCCGGGCACGCGGTGCGAGCGGCGCGCACGCGCTTGGACCAGGCCTCGGCACTCGCCGACCGGCAGCGCCGCCACGCCGAGGCCCTCACGCTGCGCCGTACCCTCGACGAGCGCGCCGACGAACGGGCCGACCTGCAAGCCATCCTGGACGACGCCGCAAGGGCGGATCGGGTGCGCCCGCTCATCACCGTCGCCGGGCAGCGCGCCGAGGCCGCCACCAAGGCCCGCACGATGGCCGCCGACGCCCTCGCCCGAGCCCGGCCCCTGCTCGCCGCCGCCGGAGCCATCGCGCACCACGGCCAGACCCCCGCATACCCGGACCAGAGCGCCACACCTCAGAGCCAGCCGCCCACCTATCAGGGCCGGGCCGACACACGCCAGGGCCAGATCGCCGCACATCAGCCCCCCTCCTACCAGGGTCAGACCGGCACACACCGGGGCCGGTCTCTCGCGCACCAGGGCCAGTCCCCGGCGCTCTCGGACGCTTCGGACGTTGCTGAGGCGGTGGGCTCCCCGTCCGTGGCCGAGCTGGCGGCGCTGGAACGGCGGCGGCAGGACGAGATCGCCCGCCTCCAGGAGCTCCTCACCGAGGAGGCCAGGCTGTCCGTGGTCCGCCGCGACCTGCTGCGCGTGGAAGAAGAGCTGGCCGGTCTGATCAGGGCCGACGAGGACGTGGCGGCACGGCTGGCCAGGCTCCCCGAGCTCATCGAACGGGCGGAGGCCAGACTGGCCGAGGCCCGGGTCGACGCCGCCAGGGTGCCCGCCGCGCGTGCCGTACGCGATGCCGCCGCTCATCTGATCGAGATCGACCGCGAGTTGTCCAGGCTGGCGGCGGAGCTCGACACGCTGGCGCAGCGCGAGGCCGAGGTGGCCGCCGCGGAGGCCGAGCTGCCCGAACGGCTCGCCGACGCGAACGCGGCCCTTGCGGACGTACGCGCACAGGCGGCGGCCGTTCCGGCGGCGAACGCGGCCCTCGACGCGGCCAGGGCGGCGCTGGAGGCCACCCACCGCCGCGAAGCCCTGCCCGACGAGCTGAAGGCCGCCGCCGCCAGGCATCAGGTGCTCGTCGATCAGGCACAGGCCCTGCGCGAACGGTGGCTCGACCTGCGGCAGGCCCGCATCGACGGCATGGCGGCCGAGCTGGCGCGCGACCGGGCCGACGGACGGCCGTGCGCGGTCTGCGGCTCCGAGCACCACCCCCACCCGGCCTCTCCCGCCGAGAGCGCCCCTTCGGCCGACGACGAGCGCGAGGCCGAGTCCGCCCACGAGGCGGCCCTCGCCGACCGGGAGGAGGCCGAGCGCATCCTCGCCGCCATCGGATCCCGCCACGCCGACGCCGTCGAGGCCACCGCCGGCCTTGACGGCGACACGGCCGCCGAACAGGTGGATCAGGCCGCGCAGGACCTCGACCGCCTGCGGTCGGTGGCCGACCGCGAACCCGCCCTGGCCGCCACGCTCGAACGCATCGAGACCGAACGCGAGCGCGTCCGCGACCAAGCCAGGGAGATCGCCGAAGCCCTCGCCGCCCACCGCGCCCACCGCAAACAACTGAGCGCCGAACGGACTCGCGTCCAGGCCCAGCTCACCCAGACCACGGCGAACATCGGACCTGGGACGGGCGCGAACGCTGCTTCCCCACACACCCACCCGGACGCTGGTCCGTCACACATCCGGCCCCAGGAGATCGCATCCGGCGGCGACACCGGATCCGAGCGGATCTCGGCCGGTGGCGCGAGCGGACAGGACGACAACGCCGCCGAAAGAGTCGCAGCCGCTGAGGCAGACGTATCAGGCGGCACCACAATCGCGAGGACCGCGGCCGCTGCGGCGGGAGTGCCAGGCGGCACCGGGACCACGCCGTTCGAGATCGGTGCGGCCGACGGGGTGGCGGTGCTCGCTGCCGCCGAGCGTGAGTTGCGCAGGCTGGAGATGTCGGCGGCGCAGGAGGCCGCGTTGGCGCAGGAGGCGGAGAGGCTCAATCGTGAGCGGCTGGAGCAGGAGGAACGCGGGCGCCGGGTGGCCGCGCGGCTGGCCGCATGCCGTACCAGGCACGAGGAGCTGAGCGGCGACGCCGGCCGGTTGAGCGCGCGGCTGGACACGGCCCGCGGCGGCGACGCCACCCTCTCCGCCCGCCTGTCCCGGCTCAACGACGAGGCCGAGCTGCTGCGCGAGGCGCTGGAGGCCACGCAGGCGGCGGTGGCGGCCCGTGCCGAGCGCGACGCGGCCGGGCGGGGGGGGGGGGGGGGGGGACGGGGGGGGGGGGGGGGGGGGGGGGGGGGGGGGGGGG
>NZ_BAAAMU010000278.1:0-2908 GCF_039529435.1 Nonomuraea maheshkhaliensis | reverse complement strand
GCGCAGGGCGTCGGCGACGGTGATCGGGGCGGTCGTGAGCACCGGGCCGGACTCCGCCGGATGCGGCGGGTTCGCCGGAGCCGCCTCGAACCAGGTCGCGCGGTCCGGCTCGGGCGCGATCGTCACCCCGCGCCCCCGCCCGTCCGACGGCGCCATGCTCAGCGCCCGCACCGGCCGGCCGGTGCCGGGAGCGGCGGCGATGGCCGGCGGCTCGGCGCCGGCGAGCAGGGTGGCGGGCAGCAGCACGATCGCGGTGGTCCCGTCGTACGGCGACCGCCGCAGCACGATCTTGATCCCGTGCCGGGCCGCGAGCCGGGACACCACGAACAGTCCGAGCCGGTCGGTGTCGGCCAGGTCGAACTCGGGCACGTCGGCCAGCCGCGCGTTCAGCTCGCTGAGCACGGCGTCGTTGAGCCCCAGTCCCCGGTCCTCGACCTCCAGGGCGAGCCCGTTGGCCGCCGTCACGCCGCGCACGTGCACGGTCGTGTTGGGCGGGGAGAAGACGGTCGCGTTCTCGACCAGCTCGGCGATCAGGTGGATGACGTCGGTGACCGCGGCGCCGAGCAGCAGCGGCGCGTTCGGCATGGGGGTGACCGTGACGCGGGTGTAGTCCTCGACCTCCAGCACCGCCGCGCGCACCACGTCGAACACCGGCACGGGGTCGCGCCAGCGGCGGGCGGGGGAGGAGTCGGACATGATGATCAGGTTTTCCGCGTGCCGCCGCATGCGGGTGGTCAGGTGGTCGAGCTTGAACAGGTCCTCCAGCACCTGGGGCTCGTCCACCCGCCGCTCCATGGTGTCCAGGAGCGCGAGCTGGCGGTGCAGCAGCGCCTGGTTGCGCCGGGCGAGGTTGAGGAAGACCTGGCCGACGCCCTTGCGCAGGGCGGCCTGGCCCACGGCCGCCTCGACCGCGGTGCGGCGTACGGCGGAGAAGGCGTGCACCACCCGGTCGACCTCGGCGGTCTCGGCCGGTGGCAGGCCGGGCGCCTCGGTGGCCGGGTCCACGTCCTCGCCCCGGCGCAGCCGCTCGACCAGCCGCGGCAGCCGCTGCTCGGCCAGCTCGACCGCGGAGCCCTGCAGCCGCAGGAGCTCGTCGATCAGCGAACGCCCGAACCGGTACGACAGCGCCAGCGACGCGACGACCACGCCCAGCCCGATCAGCAGGACCACGCCGATCCGCCAGTACGCCCCGGTCTTCTGCGCCTCGGCCTCGGCCGCGACCCTGGCCAGCTCGGTCTGGGTGTCCCGGTTGATCCCGCCGATGATCGCCTCGGTGTCCCTGCGCCAGGCGGCCGGGTCGACCGGCGGAGCGCCGTCGGTGTCCCAGCTGAACAGGATGTCCTCGATGGCGACCAGACGCTTGTACGGCTCGCTGGCCACCAGCCGGTCGTAGTCGGCGCGCAGCTCGGGCCCCGCGTCGCGCTCGGCGTTGGCGAAGACGAGCCGGCGGGCGGTCGTCGCGGCCACGAACGCGCCCCGGTCCGTCGGGGTCATGTTGCGGTGCACGATCGTGGTGGTGAGCACGGCGTGCTCGCGGCCGAGGTATTCGGCCGTGGCGGAGAAGGCGGCCATGCCGCGCACCCCGCGGAAGGACGACACGTCGCTCAGCGCGTCGCGGTCGGTGAACTGGCGGTTGGCGGTGGCGATCAGGTTGTCGTACGCCTGGATGATCGTCAGCGGTGGCGCCAGCACGCCTCCGTCGGCCGAGGCCCGCAGCGCCTGCAGCCCGTCGAGCGCCTGCACCATGCTCTGGACCTGGGCCGGGGTCTCGCTGTCGTCACCGTCCACGTCCACGGTGGCGATGATCTCACGCAACCGCGTCACCTGGGTGTCGGTGATCCGCCGCTGGTCGGCCAGCGGCCGGAAGTCCGCGGTGCCGTTCGGCGCCTCCGCCGAGAGCTGGCGCTCCTTCTGCAGCTCGACGATCAGTTGCAGCACCGGCTCGCCGATGGCCTCCCACCGGTTCTGGTTCTGCGACACCGTGATGATCTCTTCGACGCTGGAGTAGGCGATGAACCCCCAGAGGGCCACCATGGAGACCAGCGGAAGCAGGAGGATCCTGAGCAGCTTCGTACGGATCGGCGGAGGCGAGCTCATCCTTGTGTCCAATTCTCGACGTGTGACGCGCGTCGCTGGGCGGTCGTGAACCTAGGTGCCGCCCCCCCGAGGTTGCCCGCCACGACCGAGTGCGCCTGTGGTTGCTCCACTATGCCTACGGGGCAGATGTACTTCAAGGTAGAGATGCGAAGATTCATCGCGAATGGTGGGTTGACTCTTTGTCAACATACGGTTCGTGACCGTAACTGCCCATCTCTCACCGACAGTGACGGTATTTGAAGATTCACTCGCAGGTTCTCGGCCCCGTGACCGCCCGCCGCCTCACGGGAATGCGGGGGAATACGGGGGAACGCGTCAGCGGAACAGGATGACGATCTGGAGCACCAGCACGAGCGCCAGCGCCACAGCGACCATGAGCCACCGGGGTTCGAGCCAGTCGGACCCGCCGCGGCCCTTCTTCTGCGGGGCGTCAGGGGTCAGCAGGTCGCGCAGGATCGGGTTGATGTGGTTGTCGGGCAGCAGGCGCTCCAGATCGGGGATCAGGTCGGGGATCCGGTTGCGCACCTCTGAGGGCTGGCGGGTGGCCGTCCAGACGCGGACGTCGGTGAGGATCGCCATGGCCTCCTTGACGTTTCCGGCCTCGGCCAGGTCGGCCTGGAAGAGCTCGAAGACGTCCCGCGCGGCCGACCCCCGCTCCCGCCCTTCCCGCGCCCGCTTCTCCTGCTGCCGGGTCTCCGCCTGGGCCTCCGGCGGGCTCGTCGCCGGGGCCTTCCGGGGGTCGGCGTCGCCGGCCCGGGCGGCTCGCGCAGGCTGGGACCGGGCGGCCGCGGGCCGGGACGCCGGCTGCGAC
>NZ_BAAAMU010000277.1:0-3077 GCF_039529435.1 Nonomuraea maheshkhaliensis | reverse complement strand
TGTCGTTCCACTCCTCCACCACCCGCCGCCACTCACCCACATCAAGCACATCCACATCGCCCAGCGCCGGCTCGGCCCCGCCGTCCAACGCCGTCTCCAGGGCGGACACCAGGTTGGCCGTGGCCGTGCGGAGCAGCCGCGTCACCGCGCCAGGGTCGATGGGGGCGACGGCGTCCACGGTCAGCGTCAGCCTGTCGCCGTCGTCGTTGACGGCCACGGCCAGCGGGTAGTTGGTGCGGTCGTGCGTGTAGACGGTGCGGATGCCCTCGATGCGGTGCGCGGACGGGTCGCCGTCGGAGCCGGGGTCGCGCCGGTAGTTGAAGAACGAGGTGAACAGGGGCGTGTCACCGGCGACGCCGCCGGCCCGCTGGGCGACGGACAGGGAGGCGTGCTCGTGCTCCAGCAGCTCGCCGAGCTGGTCACGCATGGCCGACACGGCGGCCAGGACGCCGGGCTCGCCGGTGCGCACGCGTACCGGAAGGGTGTTCATGAAGGGGCCGGGCACGCGGTCGGAGCCCACGCCGGCGTTCATCCGGCCGAACAGCACGGTCCCGAAGACGACGTCGGTGCGGCCGCTGACGGCGGCGAGTGCCCTGGCCCAGGCCACGTGCATGACGGGAGCCGGGCTGACGCCCATGCGGAGCGCGGCGGCGCGCAGCCGGGCGGTCAGGTCGGGGGCCAGGCCGAGCTCCGCCCGTACGACTCCGGCGCCGTCGCCGCGGGCGTCGGTCACCCCGTACGGCGCGGTCGGCTCGGTGACGTCGCCGAGCAGCGCCGCGAAGTAGCGCGCGTGGCCGTCCTCGTCGTCGCCGCCCCGGGCCTGGGCGACGAAGGTGCGGAACGGGAGCGGCTCGGGCAGGGTGTCGCCGTGCCCGGTCAGGAAGGCGCGGACCTCGTCGAGCAGGACCTCCTTGGCCGTGTGGTCCTGCACCATGTGGTGGATGCGGAGCAGCGCGAGCCACTTGCCGGTGCCGGGCGCGGCGGCCGTGTGCACCCTGATCAGCGGCGCGCGACCCAGGTCCATCGACGGCCCGCCGGCCGCCACCAGCTCGGCCACCGGGTCCGGTCCTGCCGGGTCGAGGGTCACCTGCTCGACGGGCAGGGCGGCGCGCCGCCACACGACCTGTACGGGTTCGCGCAGCCCGTCCCAGACGATCCCGGTTCTGAGGATGTCGTGGCGGTCCACCACGCGCTGCAACGCGTCGAGGAAGGCGTCGAGCCGGTCGCGGTTGTCGAATTCGGCGACCGTCGGCAGCGCGTACGCGTCGTCGCCCCCGCCGGCGAGCAGGTGGTGGAAGAGCAGCCCTTCCTGGAGCGGGGCCAGCGGATAGACGTCGGCGACGTTGGCCGCGCCGCCCTCGACGGTCGCCGTGATCCGGTCGATCTCGTCGGTCGTCAGATCCACCAGGGGCAGCATGTCCGGGGTGATCTCGGTCGCGCCGGGCGGGATGAGGTTGTCCGGCACCGCGACCGGCGCCGCGCCCGACGACCAGGCGATCCCGGCCGGGGTCGGTGACTGGAACAGTGCCCGCACCGACACCTCGACGCCCCGCTCGCGCAGCCGTTCGACCAGGCGGATGGCCAGCAGGGAGTGGCCGCCGAGGGTGAAGAAGTCGTCGTCGGCGCCGACCTCGGGCAGGCCCAGCACCTCGGCGAACGCGACGCAGACGAGCTCCTCGCGGGCGCTCGCGGGGCGGCGGCCGGCGCCGGTGGCGTACTCGGGGGCGGGCAGCGCCTTGCGGTCGAGCTTGCCGTTCGGGGTCAGCGGCAGCTCGTCCAGGACGACCACGGCCGACGGCACCATGTACTCGGGCAGCCGCCCGGCCGTGAAGCCGCGCACGTCCTCCGGCAGGCACGATTCGCCGGCGGCGGGCACCACGTAGGCGACCAGGCGGGTCTCGCCGGGCGTGTCCTCGCGGGCGACCACCGCCGCCCGCGCCACCGCCGGGTGGGCGGCGACGACGGCCGCCACCTCGTCCGGCTCGATCCGGACGCCGCGCACCTTGACCTGGTCGTCGGGGGGCCCGGCGGACAACAGCCCCCCCGCCCCCGGCCACCGCACCAGGTCACCGGTGCGGTAGAGCCGCTCGCCGGTCGCGAACGGCGAGGCCACGAACCGCTCCGCGGTCAGCGCCGAGCGGCCCACGTAGCCGCGCGCGACCTGCGCGCCGGCGATGTACAGCTCGCCCGCCACGCCGGGGGCCACCGGCTCCAGGTAGTCGTCCAGCACGAACATGCGGGTGTTGGCCAGCGGCCCGCCGAACGGCAGCACGCCGTTCCCGTCGGGGTCCACCCGGCCGGCCGCGGTGATCACGGTGGCCTCGGTCGGCCCGTACGCGTGGACGAGCCGCCGCTCCCGCGCCCAGGCCCGCGCCAGGCCGGGCGGCATGTGCTCGGACCCGACGACCATCGACTCGACGCCGGCCAGGTCGCCCGTCTCCAGGACCGCGAGCAGCGAGGGCACGACACTGGCCGAGCGCACCCCGGCCGTCTCGACGAGCGCGCGCAGCAGGGCCGGCTCCGCGCGTTCCGCCGCGCCGGCCACGACCAGCGTCCCGCCACGGGCCAGGGTCACCGCCACGTCCAGCACCGACGCGTCGAACGTGAACGAGGCGAACTGCAGCACCGGCACGCCCGGGCCGACGTCCATCAGCGGCCCGAACACCGAAACCAGGTTCGCGAGGGACGCGTGCTCGACCGCCACGCCCTTGGGCCGCCCGGTCGAGCCCGAGGTGTAGATGACGTACGCCAGCTCGCCGGGCAGGGTCCGCTCCGGGAGCTCGGTGGCGGGGCGGGCGTCCAGGCGCGGATCGTCGAGGCGTACGACGTGGGCGGCGCCGAGCTGATCGGCCACCTCCGCCCCGTCGCTGACCAGCACCCGCACGCCGCTGTCGGCGACGGCGAAGGCCAGCCGGTCGGCGGGGTGGGCGGGGTCGAGCGGCACGTAGGCGGCGCCCGCCTTCCACACGGCGAGGATCGCGGTCACGATGCCGGCGCCGCGCGGCAGGCAGAGCCCGACGACCGATTCCGGGCCGACGCCGAGGGCGGCGAGGTGGTGGGCGAGCCGGTCGGCCCGC
>NZ_BAAAMU010000276.1:0-3087 GCF_039529435.1 Nonomuraea maheshkhaliensis | reverse complement strand
CCGGCCGGCTGGACCCCGACGCCCTCCAGCGCGTGCGCGAACTGGCCCCCGCCCTGCCCGCCGCCGCCCGCGCCGTGCCGCTGGAGGGCGCCGCCGCCGGGCTGCTGGTGCCGGACGCCGAACCTCTCGTGCGCGCCTTCCTCGACGCCGTCGCCGACGCCATGCCGCGCTCGCCCGGCGCCGTGCGCGCCACCGGCGCCGCCGCCTACGCCGCGGTCAAACCGGTCAAGGTGCCCCACCTGCGCGGCTGGGCGGAGGAGGTCTCGGCCGGGCTGGACGCCGGCCTGCGGCTGTCGCTGCGCATCGTGGCCGACGACTTCGCCGCCGCCGAGTTCGCCGAATTCCGGGCCGTCGTCCAGTTGCACAGCCTGGCCGACCCGTCCCTCGTCGTGGACGCCGCCGACCTGTGGCGGGGCGCCGACCCCGGCTTCGGCCCGCGCGCCAGGATCGAGGCCACCCTCGCCGTGCGCCGCGCCGCCCGCGCCTGGCCCCGGCTGGAGCGGCTGCTCGACAGCGCCGTGCCCGACGAGCTCACCCTGTCCGACGGCGACGTCGAACAGCTCCTGGCCGGCGCCGCCGACCGCCTGGCCGCCGCCGGCGTGGACGTGCACTGGCCCAAGTCCCTGGTACGCGGCCTCAGCGCCCGCGCCGTCATCGGCGAGCGCGACCCCGCGCCCTCCGACATGCCCTCCTTCCTCGGCGGTCACCACCTGACCAGCTTCGACTGGCAGCTCGCCCTCGGCGGCGAACGCCTGAGCGCCGCCGAGATGGACCGCCTGGCCGAGGCCCACCGCCCCGTCGTCCGGCTGCGCGACCAGTGGGTGCTCATCGACCCCGACCTCGCCCGCCGGGCCCGCCAGCGCGACCTCAAGCCGCTGACCGGCATCGAGGCGCTCGGCGCCGCCCTGACCGGCACGGTCGAGGTCGAGGGCGAGCAGGTGCCGGTCGAGCCCACGGCCTGGCTGAACGAGCTGCGCGAGCGCCTGTCCGAGCCCGCCGACGTGGTGAAGCCCGAGGGCCTGGCCGCCACCCTGCGCGACTACCAGCTCGCCGGGTTGCGCTGGCTGGCCAGGATGACCTCGCTCGGCCTGGGCGCCTGCCTGGCCGACGACATGGGCCTGGGCAAGACGATCACCCTCATCGCGCTGCACCTGCACCGTGCCCAGGAGCAGTCCGCCGGGCCCACGCTCGTGGTCTGTCCCGCCTCGCTGCTGGGCAACTGGGAGCGCGAGATCACCAGGTTCGCGCCGGGCGTGCCGGTCCACCGCTACCACGGCCCAGGACGCACGCTCGCCGGCGAGGGCTTCGTGCTGACCACGTACGCCACCATGCGCCTGGACGCCGCCGCGCTGGCCGCCCACCCCTGGGGCCTGCTCGCCGCCGACGAAGCCCAGCACGTCAAGAACCCCGCCTCCGGCACCGCCAAGGCGCTGCGCGAGATCCCCGCCGCCGCCCGCGTCGCCCTGACCGGCACGCCCGTGGAGAACAACCTGTCGGAGCTGTGGGCCATCCTCGACTGGGCCACGCCCGGCCTGCTCGGCCCGCTCCCCACGTTCAGGGCACGCTGGGCCAAACCCATCGAATCGGGCGACGGTGAGACCGCAGAGCGGCTCTCCCGGCTCGTCGGGCCGTTCCTGCTGCGCCGCCGCAAGAGCGACCCCGGCATCGCCCCCGAGCTGCCGCCCAAGACCGAGACCGACCGGCCTGTCGCCCTCACCACCGAGCAGGCCGGCCTGTACGAGGCGGTCGTCCGCGAGATCATGGCCCGCATCGCCGAGGCAAAGGGCATGGCCAGGCGCGGCCTCATCGTCAAGCTGCTCACCGGGCTCAAGCAGATCTGCAACCACCCCGCCCATTACCTGCACGAGGCCGACCCGCGCCTGCCCGGCCGCTCCGGCAAGCTCGAACTGCTCGACGAGCTGGTCGACACCATCGTCGCCGAGGACGGCGCCGTCCTGGTCTTCACCCAGTACGTCGCCATGGCCCGCCTGCTGGAGCGCCACCTGACCGCCCGCGGCGTGGCCACCCAGCTGCTGCACGGCGGCACCCCCGTCGCCCGCCGCGAGGAGATGGTCCAGCGCTTCCAGGACGGCAGCGCCCCGGTGTTCCTGCTCTCGCTCAAGGCCGCGGGCACCGGTCTCAACCTCACCCGCGCCGACCACGTCATCCACTACGACCGCTGGTGGAACCCCGCCGTCGAGGACCAGGCGACCGACCGCGCCTACCGCATCGGCCAGACCAGGCCCGTCCAGGTGCACCGCCTCATCGCCGAAGGCACGATCGAGGACCGCATCGCCCAGATGCTCACCGCCAAGCGCTCGCTCGCCGACGCCGTGCTCTCCTCCGGCGAGGCCGCCTTCACCGAGCTGACCGACGCCGAGCTCGCCGCCCTCGTGGAGCTCAGATGACCCCCGCCGCCCCTGGAGCCCCGATGACCGCCGACGCCGCCCGCGGCTTTCCCGCCTTCCCCCCGCAACGCGCGGGCGCCCGCTTCGCCACCACCTGGTGGGGCCGCGCCTGGGTCCAGGCCATGGAGGACACCTCCCTGGACCACGGCCTGCTGCGCAAGGGCCGCGCGTACGCCAAGACCGGCCAGCTCGGCCCCATCACCGTCAGCCCCGGCCGCCTGGCCGCCGTCGCCGAGAGCGAGTACGACACCGTCGTCCGCGTCGAGCAGCTCGGCGGTGGCGCCTGGGAACGCTTCCTCGACCAGGTGGCCGCCAAGTCCGGGCACATCGCCGCCCTGCTCGACGGCGACATGCCGCACGACCTGGTCGAGGCCGCCGAGTACGCGGGCGTGCCGCTGCTGCCCGCCGTCGGCGACCTGGAGCCCGAGTGCGGCTGCCCCGACTGGGGTCACCCGTGCAAGCACGCCGCCGCCCTGTGCTACCAGGCGTCCTGGCTGCTGGACGCCGACCCGTTCGTGCTGCTGCTCCTGCGCGGGCGCGGCGAACAAGAGCTCGTCGAGGCCCTGCAGCGACGCGGCGCCCCCTCCGCGCGGCCGGCGGCGGTGGCGGGGGTGCCGGTCGCGCGGGCGTACGCGATGGGAGTGCCCGCGCTGCCCGACCCGCCGCCCGCCGACGGGGT
>NZ_BAAAMU010000275.1:0-3222 GCF_039529435.1 Nonomuraea maheshkhaliensis | reverse complement strand
GTCCTGCTTGCGGATCCGGCCGCCCACGCCGGTGCCGTTGACGGAGTCGAGGTCGACGCCGTGCTCGTTGGCGAGCTTGCGGACCAGCGGGGTCACGTAGGGGCTGTCGCCGGAGGACGCGACCGGGGCGGGCTCGGCGGCGGGGGCGGGCTGCGCCGGAGGAGCGGCCTGGGGGGCCGGCGCCGGAGCGGGGGCAGGGGCGGCCTGCGCGGGAGCCGGCTGCGGGATCGAGGAGACCGGGGGAGCCGGCTCGGGCTCGGGCTCGGGCTCGGGCTCGGGCTCGGGAGCCGGCTGGGCGGCCGCCTCGGGAGCCGGCGCCGCGGCGCCGGGCTGGCCGTTCTCGTCGATGACGGCGAGCTCGGCCCCGACCTCGACCGTCTCGTCCTCAGCCACGACGATCTTGGTGAGGACACCCGCGGACGGCGACGGGATCTCGGTGTCGACCTTGTCGGTGGACACCTCGAGGAGCGGCTCGTCGGCCTCGACGCGCTCGCCCTCCTTCTTCAGCCAACGGGTTACCGTGCCCTCGGTCACGCTCTCGCCGAGCTGGGGCATCTGTACGGAGACCGGCATCGTTATTCTTCTCTCGCGTTCTGATCTCGAGGGCTGGACTAGTTGTGTACGTGCAGCGGCTTGCCGGCCAGGGCCAGCATCGCCTCACCGACCGCCTCGGACTGGGTCGGGTGTGCGTGGATGAGCTGGGCGACCTCTGCGGGCAGCGCCTCCCAGTTGTAGATGAGCTGGCCCTCCGTGACGAGCTCGCCGATGCGGCGGCCCACCATGTGGACGCCGACGACGGGGCCGTCCTTCTGGGCGATGACCTTCACGGCGCCCGAGGTGCCGAGGATCTGGCTCTTGGGGTTGCCCGCCAGGTCGTAGACCTGCTCGACGATCTCGATGCCGCGCTCGGCGGCCTGGGCGGAGGTGATGCCGACCGAGGCGACCTCCGGGTCGGAGTAGGTGATGCGCGGCACGCCCGCGTAGTCGATCGGCGGCGGGTTGAGGCCCGCGATGTGCTCGGCCACCATGATGCCCTCGGCGAACCCGGCGTGCGCGAGCTGCAGGGTCGGGATCAGGTCGCCGATGGCGTAGATCCCGGGCACGGAGGTCTGGCAGTGCTCGTCGACCACGACCGCGCCGCGCTCGACGGTGATGCCCTGCTCCTCGAAGCCCATGCCCGCCGACACCGCGCCGCGGCCGACCGCGACGAGCAGCAGCTCGGCGTCGAGGGTCTTGCCGTTGGCCAGGCTGACGACCACGCCCGTCTCGGTGGTCTTGGCGCCGTCGAAGAAGACGCCCAGCTCGTATTTGATGCCGCGGCGGCGGAAGGCCCGCTCCAGCAGCTTGGAGCTGGACTCCTCCTCGGTCGGCAGCAGGTGCGGCAGCGCCTCGACGATCGTGACCTCGGCGCCGAAGGAACGGTAGACGCTGGCCAGCTCGACGCCGATGACGCCGCCGCCCAGCACGATCACGGAGGCGGGCACGCGGTCCATCTTGAGCGTGTGCTCGCTGGTGATCACCCGCTCGCCGTCGATCTCCAGGCCGGGCAGGGTCTTGGGCGCGGAGCCGGTGGCCAGGACGAGGTTGCGGCCCTCGTAGACCTCGGAGCCGACCTGGATCCTGTCGGTGCCGACCAGGCGGCCCTCGCCCTCGACGACCGTCACGCCGGCGCCCTTGAGCAGGCCCTGCACGCCCTTCCAGGCGCGCGTGACAATCTTGTCCTTGAAGGCGTGGACGCCCTGGACGTCGATGCCCTCGAAGCTCGCCTTGACGCCGAAGGAGGCGCTCTCGCGGGTCTCGTCGGCGACCTCGGCGGAGTGGAGCAGGGCCTTCGTGGGGATGCATCCCCTGTGGAGGCAGGTGCCGCCGATCTTGTCCCGCTCGATCAGGGCGACCGACTTGCCCAGCTCGGCCGCCCTTAGCGCGCAGGCGTAACCGCCGCTGCCGCCCCCTAGGACGACGATGTCATAGGCCACAGGAAGGCTCCTTGTCGGGGTGTTCGTGATGCCGTCATCTTTTCATTTGTTTCAGATGCTCGCGTGCCGCTCTGCGAGTCCGATGAGGGTGCGGGTGAAGGCGCCCGTGCCGCCCTTCGGGATGTAACCGTACGGTTCGCCCTTGTTGAACGCGGGGCCGGCCATGTCGATGTGGGCCCAGCGCACCCCCTGGGGCACGAATTCCTTGAGGAAGATGCCCGCCGCCAGCATGCTGCCCCATCGCTCCGGCTGGAGGTTGGCGATGTCGGCGATGGGCGAGTCGAGACCTTTGCGCAGTTCCTCGGGCAGCGGCATGCCCCACGCGCCCTCGCCCGCCTCGCCCGCGGCCTCGACCACGAGCTCGCGTACGGCGTCGTCGTTGGACATGACGCCGGCGGTGCGCCAGCCGAGCGCGACGATCTGGGCGCCGGTGAGGGTGGCCACGTCGACGATCAGGTCGGGGCTGTCCTCGGCGGCGCGCGCGATGCCGTCCATGAGCACCAGGCGGCCCTCGGCGTCGGTGTCGAGCACCTCGACGGTCTTGCCGCTGTAGCTGTGGATGACGTCGGAGGGGCGCTGCGCGGTGCCGCTCGGCAGGTTTTCTGCCAGGCAGAGGTAGCCGACGGCGTTGACCGGCAGGCCGAGCCTGGCGATGCCGATCACCGCTCCGAGCACCGCGGCCGCGCCGCCCATGTCGGATTTCATCCAGTCCATGGAGGCCGACGGCTTGAGCGACAGGCCGCCCGAGTCGAACGTGATGCCCTTGCCCACGAAGGCGAGCGTCTTGGCCGCCTCGGGGTGGCTGTGGGCCAGGCGGACCAGGCGCGGCGGGTTGACCGAGCCCTGACCGACGCCGATGAGGCCGCCGTAGCCGCCGTCCTTGAGCTGCTTGTCGTCCAGCACCTCGACGCTCAGCCCGGCCTTGCCGCCCGCCTGCTCGGCGAGCTCGGCGAACTTGGCCGGCCACAGGTCGGACGGAGGCGTGTTGACCAGGTCGCGCACGAGGGAGACCGACTCGGCCAGCACGCTCGCGCGCTCGGCGACCTCCTCGGACTGGTCGGTGACCACGGTGAGCTCGGCCACCGGCGCCTTCTGCTCGCCGTTCGTGCGGTAACGGGAGAAGGAGTAGGCGCCGAGCAGCCCGCCGAGCAGGGCCGCCTCGGCCTCGGCCGCGGTGCCGGCCGGCAGGGCGAGCAGGGCGCGGGAGGTGCTGACCAGCGCGCGCAGGGCGGCGCCGAGGGCGAGC
>NZ_BAAAMU010000274.1:0-3349 GCF_039529435.1 Nonomuraea maheshkhaliensis | reverse complement strand
CGGCGCTCGACACCCACACGGGCCAGTCGCCGGGCAGCGGCGGGCGCGACAGCACCAGCCCCGCCACCATCGCGCCGGCCGCGAACAGCAGCGCGGCCACGCCGCCGCCCGCGTGCACGCCCGCCGCGTACATGGCGGCGGCCACGAGGTAGAACACCATCTCGTACGACAGCGTCCACATCGGATCGACCACCGCGGCCACGCCCACCACGTCGGTCAGCATGGTGAGATGCGCGGCCACGGCCGTCAGGTCGCGGGGGACGGCCTCGCGCACCGGGATCCACCACGACAGCGCCAGCGTCAGGACGATGACCGCCAAATAGAGCGGGTAGAGGCGAAAGGCGCGGGAGATCCAGAACGCCCGCAGATCACCCCGCCGCTCCAGCGAGAACGGAATGATGTAGCCGCTGACCAGGAAGAACACCAGCACGCCATAGATGCCCAGGTTGCACCAGTAGGGGCGCAGCGAGGGCATGACGGCCTGCAACATGTGCTCGGCGAGCACCGCGATCGCCGCGATCCCCCGCAGGGCGTCCAGCCAGGCCAGGCGCGGGCGGGCAGACGCAGGTGAGGAATCAGGCGCAGCGGGGATCACCCCGGCAATTTACCGAACCTTTAAGGTCGCGCCATCCCGTTATCCGTAGGGGGTGTGGCAGGTGTGGCGGAAACGGCCCTGAGCGGCTGCTAGGATGATAGGCACTTTTGATCGAGTGCCTGATGTGAAACCTCGATCGGGTGGCACCTCTGAACACAGGGAGAGCGGACATGGCAGGTGACGACGACATCTCCGGGTGATACCGGAAGATGACCGGCCCCGGCGGGCGCCCATGCCGCCGCCGTGCGGGCCATGCCGTCGTTCCACCGTCCCTGCCCCCGCTCATCGGGGTTCCCGTCACCGGGCGATCGCCGTCGCGCGCCCGCGTACCCGTACGAGGTCTCTCGCCATGTCCGATGCCTTCATCGTCTGCTCCGGCCTGTCCTTCTCCTGGCCCGGCGACGTGCCGGTCTTCCAGAACCTGTCCTTCACCGTCGGCGCCGGCCGCACGGGGCTCGTCGCCCCCAACGGCGCCGGCAAGAGCACGCTGCTCAAGCTGATCGCCGGCGAACACCGGCCGGCCGCCGGGTCGGTGACCGTCCAGGGCACGCTCGGCTACCTGCCGCAGACCCTGCCCTTCTCGGCCGGGCCCCGCTCCGGTGGGCTCACCGTGGCCGAGGTGCTCGGCATCGCGCCCGTGATCGCGGCGCTGGACGCCATCGAGTCCGGCGACGCGAGCGAGGAGCACTTCACCACGATCGGCAACGACTGGGACATCGAGGAGCGCACCAGGGCCCAGCTCGACCGCCTCGGCCTCGGCGAGCTCGGCTTCGGCCGCACCCTCGACACGCTCAGCGGCGGCCAGGTCATCTCACTCGGCCTGGCCGCGCAACTGCTGCGGCGCCCCGACGTGCTGCTGCTCGACGAGCCGACCAACAACCTCGACCTCGACGCCAGGAACCGGCTGCACGGCGTGCTGGAGACGTGGAACGGCTGCCTGCTGCTGGTCAGTCACGACCGGGCGTTGCTCGACCGGATGGACCGCATCGCCGAGCTGCACGAGGGCGAGCTGCGTTCGTACGGCGGGAACTTCACCGCGTACGAGGAGGCCGTGCGCGCCGAGCAGGAGGCCGCCGAGAAGAACGTGCGCAACGCCGAGCAGGAGCTCAAGCGCGAGAAGCGGGAGCTGCAGCAGGCCAGGGAGCGGGCCGACCGCCGCGCGAGCAACGCCGCCCGCAACCTCAAGAACGCCGGCCTGCCCCGCATCTTCGCCGGGAACATGAAACGCGGCGCCCAGGAGTCGGCGGGCAAGGCGGGCCAGACGCACGCCGCGCGGGTCGGCGACGCCAAGGCCAGGCTCGACGAGGCGGAGCGCGCCGTGCGCGACGACCAGAAGCTCGTGCTGGAGCTGCCGGGAACCCGCGTCCCGGCCGGCCGCACGCTCTTCCACGCCGAACGGCTGCAGGCGGGCTTCCCCGGCGAACGGCCGCGGGCGGGGCACGACCGACGGACGCTCTACGCCGGAGCGGGGCTGGACCTGACCGTGCGCGGGCCCGAGCGCATCGCGCTGACCGGCCCCAACGGCGCCGGCAAGTCCACCCTGCTACGCCTGGTCGAGGGCGGTCTTGAGCCGGAGAGCGGCCTGATCAGGCGGGCGGACGGCCGGATCGCCCACCTGTCGCAGCGGCTCGACCTGCTCGACGTCGAGCGCACCGTGGCGGAGAACTTCGCCGCGTTCGCCCCCGAGCTGCCCCAGGCCGACCGGATGAACCTGCTGGCCCGCTTCCTGTTCCGGGGCGCCAAGGCACACCTGCCCGTGGGGGTGCTCTCGGGCGGCGAACGGCTGCGCGCCACCCTGGCCTGCGTCCTGTGCGCCGAGCCCGCGCCCCAGCTCCTGCTGCTCGACGAGCCCACCAACAACCTCGACCTGGTCAGCGTGGGGCAGCTGGAGAGCGCGCTGAACGCGTACGAGGGGGCGTTCATCGTGGTCAGCCACGACGAGCGGTTCCTGGCCGGGATCGGGGTGGAGCGGCGGCTGCGGCTGGCGGAGGGCCGGCTGACCGAGCTCGCATGAGCGGACATATCCCGCAGGAGGCATAGTTTCGCGGTCCCGTCTCGTCCTTGCTGGTGACATCGTGAGGAGGACCGGGTGGATCCAGGATTTGCGGCGAACTTCCGGCAGTTCGTCATCGACAGGTCGGGCGCGCTCTTCCGCACCGCGTACCTGCTGACCGGCGACCGCCACGCCGCCGAGGACCTGGTGCAGTCGGCTCTGGCCAAGACGGCCGCGCGCTGGCGCGGCCTGCGGGACCCGGCGGCCATCGAGGGTTACGTCCGCCGCGCCATGTACCACGAACAGGTCAGCCGGTGGCGCCGCCGCTCCAAGATCGTCGAGCTGAGCACCGCCGAGCAGCCCGACGTGCCGCGCGACGGGCACGCCGACAGCGCCGACCTGCGCCTGACCATGCGGGCGGCGCTGGCCAGGCTGACGCCGCGCCAGCGGACCATGCTCGTGCTGCGTTACTTCGAGGACATGTCGGAGACCGAGATCGCGCGCCTGCTGGGCGTGCGGGTGGGCTCGGTCCGCAGCCAGATCTACCGCTCGCTGGAGCGGCTGAAGCAGTCCGCCCCCGAGCTGAGCACTGTGAGGGAGTTCCGATGAACGTCGAGGACCTGCTCCGCGAGACCCTCGCCGAACTGGCGGACGAGGAGCGGCCACCGCACCCCGAGCGCTTCCTGGCCGCGCTGCCCCCGCCGCGCGCGCACCGGCGGGGCCTCGCCCTGGCCGCCGCCGTCGCCGTGGTGGCACTGGCG
>NZ_BAAAMU010000273.1:0-3531 GCF_039529435.1 Nonomuraea maheshkhaliensis | reverse complement strand
CGATGGACTCGGCGGCGGCGTCCCCGCCCGGCGCCCCGGCCGGCAGGTCGAGGCCGGCCCGGTAGGCGCTGGTCAGCACCGTGCCCAGGATCGCGATGCCGAGGGCCCCGCCCAGCTCGAACGCCGTCTCCGACACCGCGGCCGCGGCCCCCGCGCGCTGCCTCGGCGCGGTGGCCAGGACGTTGTCGTTGTTGACGGTGAAGGCGAACCCGACCCCCATGCCCCCGATGATCGAGATCGGCAGCAGCGTGAGGTAGTTCAGCTCGGTGCCCAGCGTCGTGTAGTACAGGAACGAGCCCGCGTTCATGGCCAGCCCCAGCGCCACCACGCCGTTCCTGCCGAGCGGCTGGATGAGCTTGGCGGCCAGGATGCCGCCCGCCGCGCCGCTCAGGCCGCCGGGCAACTGGGCCAGCCCCGCCAGCAGCGGCGACCAGCCGAGCACGAGCTGCAGGTACCAGGCGAACATCAGCATCATGGCCGACATGGCGAAGATCGCCAGCAGGTTCGTCAGGATCGACACGCTGAACGCCCTGCGCGCGAACAGCCGTACGTCGATCAGCGGCTCGGCCAGCCGCGTCTGCCGCCACACGAACAGCGCCAGCAGTCCGATCCCGGCCGCGCCCGCGCCGAGCACGTCGGCGTGCTCCAGTCCCTTGTGCGCGGCTTCCTTGATCGCGTAGACGGCGCTCACCACGCCGGTGAACGACAGGGCCACGCTGGCCGGGTCGATCCGGCCCGCGTCCGGGTTGCGCGACTCGGGCAGTACCACGATGCCGCCGACCAGGACCAGCGCCATGATGGGCACGTTGATCAGGAAGACCGACCCCCACCAGAAGTGGTCGAGCAGCAGGCCGCCCACGACAGGTCCGACGGCGAAGCCGGCGGCGCTCATCCCGCTCCAGATGCCGACGGCCGCCGTCCGCTCGCCGGGATCGGTGAACACGTTGCGCACGATCGACAGGGTCGAGGGCATGATCGTGGCGCCGGCCACGCCGAGCAGCGCCCTGGCGGCGATCAGCAGCTCGGGGGTGGGCGCGTACGCGGTGACGGCGGAGGCGGCCCCGAACGCGGCCGTGCCGATGAGCAGCAGGCGCTTGCGGCCGATGCGGTCGCCGAGGTTGCCCATGGTGACGAGCAGGCCGGCCAGCGCGAAGCCGTACATGTCGCCGATCCACAGCAGTTGCGTGGAGCTCGCGCCGAGATCCGTCACCAGGCGGGGCAGCGCCAGGTGCAGGACCGTGAGATCGAGCGAGAGCAGCAGCGTGGCCAGGCAGGCGATCGCCAGGCCGGCTCCTTTGTTCTTCATGCCGCCCACTGTCGGAGCGGCGGCTGACGGCGGGCCTACCGCTCGCTGACCGCCCGGCTGACCGCCGCCAGCCCGGCGGCGATGCGCTCACGGGTGTCCTCGGTGCTGAACCAGTCGTCCGGGCACACCTCGCGCGCCTGGAGCAGCAGCGTACGTGCCCGATCGAGGTCGCCGCGCGCCAGCGCCACCTCGCCCTGCCCCAGCCAGGCCCAGGCCAGGGTCTCCATGGAGCCGTTCCTGCGCGACAGCTCGGCCGCCCGGACGTAGTCGTCCCACGCCCTGCCCGGCTCGTCCAGGTGGACCAGCGCGTCGGCCCGGCGGCACAGGCTCTCGGCGATCTCCGTGTTGGCGTCCAGTTCGAGCGCCGTGCTGAGCGCCTCGTCGGCCAGCGCGTACGCGGCACGGTAGTCGCCCTGCGCCTGGCGCAGCGCGCCGAGCCCGGACACCACCAGCACCGTGCCCCAGCGTTCCCCGAGCGCCTTGAACGCGGCCAGGCTCCGCTCGAACCTGGCCAGCGACTCGTCCGTACGGCCGAGCACCTGAAGGACGAACGCCTGGCCGCTGAAGGACAGCGCCTCCTGCCAGGGCGGCAGCGGCCCGGTCCCGTCCTCCTCCAGCAGGCGGTAGATCGTCTCGAAATCCTCGGGCGGGCCGGTGAACATCGACAGCAGCATCATCAGGAACTCCACCCGCATCGGCAGGTGGGTGATCGGCAGCAGGCGGCGCGCCTCGTCCATTCGCGCCCGCAGTGTCTCGTCCCTGGCTCCCGACCAGGCGGTGATGAGCACGCACATGACGTACTCCTCCTCGCGGCCGGGAAAGCGCGTCTCGCCCAGCGCGGCCAGCAGTCCCAGGGCCAGGTCCGCGCTGGTGCGGCGGTGGCCGCGCATCCACCAGTAGCAGGCGCTGTGCGCCATGAGCCGCAGCGCCAGTTCCAGCCGCCCGGTCTCGGTGCTCCAGCGTACGGCCGCGTCGAGGTCGGCGCTCTCCTCGTCGAGCCGGGCCAGCCACTCCATCTGCTCCGACGTGCGCAGCCGGGGGTCGGCCTCCATCATCAGGTCCAGGTGGTAGCCGGCGTGCGCGTCGCGGATCGCCTCCTGCTCTCCCGACTCCGCCAGCCGTTCCGCGCAGAACGCCCTGATCGTCTCCAGCATCCGGAAGCGGCCGTCCGCGAACTCCACCAGCGACTTCTCCGCCAGCGAGAACAGCACCTCCTCCGGCAGCCCGCACACCCGCTCCGCCGCCTCCGGCCGGGCGCCGCCCACGAACACGCTCAGCCGCCTGGCCATCCGCTGCTCGTCCTCGTCCAGCAGGTCCCAACTCCACGCGACGACCGCGCGCAGGGTCTGATGGCGGGGCAGCGCCGTACGGCTGCCGCGGGTCAGCAGCCGGAACCGGTCGTCGAGGCGGGCCGCGACGTCGGAGACGGACAGCGTACGGAGGCGGGCCGCGGCCAGCTCGATGGCCAGCGGCAGCCCGTCGAGCGCCCGGCAGATGTGCGCCACCTGCGCGGCGTTGCCCGCGTCCACGGCGAAGCCCGGCCGTACGGCCGCCGCCCGGTCGGCGAACAGCCGCACGGCCGCGTAGTCCAGCGGGTTGCCCGCCTCCGGCGGCGGCAGGCCGAGCGGCGAGACGGGCAGGATCGATTCGCCCGTGATGCCCAGAGCCTCTCGCCCGGTCGCCAGCACGCGCAGGCCGGGGCAGGCGGCCAGCAGCTGATCGGCCAGCTCGGCCGTGGCCGCCACGAGGTGCTCGCAGTTGTCGAGGACGAGCAGCAGCTCGCGATCGGCCAGCGCGGCCAGCAGCCTGGACAGGGGGTCCACGGCGGGCCGGTCGGGGTGGTGCAGCAGCGCGTCGCGGATGTCGAGGGCGGCCAGCACGGCATTCGCCACCCCGTCGGCCCCAGAGTTGGGCGCGGACATGGGCGCAGAGATGGGCGCAGAGACGGGCGCGAGCGGCACGAAGCACACGTCGCCGCTCTCCTGGGCGGCGGCCTCGATCGCCAGCCGCGTCTTGCCCGCGCCGCCCGGGCCGATCAGCGTGACCAGGCGGCCTGCCCGCAGCCTGGCGCTCACCTGGCCGAGCTCCTCGGACCGGCCGACGAAGCTGGTGAGCTGCGCCCGCAGCCCCTGCCTGCCCCACGCCCGCCCCGCCCGCTCCGTCCCAGCCGCGTGCGGCCCTGTCCCGTGCGGCCCTGTCCCGTGCGGCCCTGTCCCGTGCGGCCC
>NZ_BAAAMU010000272.1:0-3676 GCF_039529435.1 Nonomuraea maheshkhaliensis | reverse complement strand
TCCGCCTCGCTCGGCGTCAGCAGCGCGCAGCCCGGCACCGGCCGCTCGCCGAGCGGATGCGGGTCCCACACCACCGGCACCTCGGTGTCGCGCAGCAGCTCGCGGGCCATCCTGGCCACGCCTCTGCCGTAGTCGGAGACCAGCACCGCGCCGGCCGCCGCGATGGCCTCGGCCGCCCTCGGGGTGGGCGTACACCGCGCCGCCCTGCCGTCGCCGGTGTCCAGCCTGACCAGCGTCTGGCCGCCCGACCTGACCCTCGTCTTGCGCACGGTGCCGCCGCGCAGCGCCAGCCCGACCAGGTCGAGTTCCTGCGACAGCAGCCCGCACAGCCGGTGGCCGTCGGCGTCGTCGCCGAGCGCGGTGATCAGCACGACGCCGGCGCCGTCCCTGGCGGCCAGCAGGGCCGCCAGACCGGCCCCGCCGGGACGGGCCTGCTCCGCCGACACCGCCACCACCGGCACGGGCGCGTCGGGGCACAGCCGGGCGGCGTCGCCCTCGACGTCCACGTCGAGCAGGGTGTCGCCGATGACGACGAGCGGCCCGTTGCTCACAGCGCCGCCTCCACCGCGTCGCACAGCAGGTGGATCAGCGCCAGGTGCACCTCCTGGACGGTGGCCGTCTCCGCGGCGGGCACGGCGACGGCCTCGTCGCACAGCTCCGACAGCGGGTTCGGCCCCGGCCCCGTCATGCCCCACGCCGTCATCCCGGCCCCCTGGGCCGCTCTGGCCGCGGCCAGCACGTTCGGGCTGCCGCCGCTGGTGGACAGGCAGATCAGCACGTCACCGTCGCGCCCGTGGGCGAGCACCTGGCGGGCGTAGACCTCGTCGGCGCCGAAGTCGTTCGCGATCGCCGTCAGCGACGAGCCGTCCGCGTGCAGCGGGATCGCCGCGTACGGGCGCCGGTCCTGCCGGAACCTGCCGACCAGCTCGGCCGTCAGGTGCTGGGCCTCGGCCGCCGAGCCGCCGTTGCCGCAGGCCAGCAGCCTGCCGCCGGCGGCCAGCACCCCGGCCAGCCGGCCACCCCAGGCCCGGACGGCGACCGCGTGGTCGTCGACCTTCTCCAGGGTGTTCCAGAGCTTCTCCAGATGGGCATCCATGCTCAACCCCCCAGGGCCGCCAGCCGGCCGACCTTGCCTTCGATCACCTGCGTGTACACGGCCTCGGTGCGTTCGGCCACCCGTGGCCAGCCGTAGCGCTCGCGGGCCCGGCGGGCCCCCGCCGCACCCAGTTCGGCCCGCCGGCCGGGGTCGCCGGGCACCTCCTGCAGCTCCCTGGCCAGGGCGCGCGGCCGGCGCGGCGGCACCAGCACGCCGGCTCCGGCGACCGTGTCGAGGTGACCGCCGACCGCCGAGGCCACGACAGGAACGCCGCACGCCATGGCCTCCACCGGCACCATGCCGAACGGCTCGTACCAGGGCACCGACACGACCACGTCGGCCGAGCGCATCAGCGCGGGCACGTGCGTGCGCGGCACGCTGCCGATGACGTGCACGCGGTCGCCCATCCCGTAGCCCTCGGCCAGCTCGCGCAGCCGGACGGCCTCCTCGTCGCCGTGGCCGCCGCCGGCGATCACCAGGTCGGCGCCGGGAAGGCGGCGCATCGCCCGCAGCACGGTGTCCACGCCCTTGCGCGGCACCATCCGGCCGATGCTGAGCACGAGCGGCCGTTCCGTACGCGGCGCCACCGGCCCCTCCGGGCGGAACGCCTTCAGGTCCACCCCGCACGGCACCACCGCGATCCGGTGCTCGGGGACGCCCATCGCGCACAGCTCGCGCACCTCGTCCCCGCACGTGGCCAGCACGGCGTCGGCGCACAGGCCGATCTCGCGCTCGGTCTCGATCCGGTGCGCCGGGCTGGTGTCGGCCTCGCCCTGCCAGCGGCGCTTGACCGTGCCGAGCGCGTGGAACGTCTGCACCACCGGGATCCCGCCGCCCGCCGCCCGCAGTGCCGCCTGGCCGCTCATCCAGAAGTGCGCGTGCGCCACGTCCGGCGGCCGGGCGGCCCAGCTCCTGGCCAGCCGGTCGGTGAACTCCGGCATGTACGCGGGCAACTCGTCCTTGGGGACGCGGGTCGCGGGGCCGGCCGTGACGTACTCGACCGTGACGCCCGGGGCCGGGCGCACCGAGCCCGGCTGGGACGCGGACGAGCGCCGGGTGTGGACGACGACCGTGTGCCCCCGATTCGCCAGGGCCAGCGCCAGCCTGGCGACGTGCACGTTCTGGCCGCCGGAGTCCACGCCGCCGATCGCCGCCAGCGGGTCCGCGTGCTCCGAGATGAGATCGACCTTCACTGCGTCAGCTCCCTCACTGCCTTGACCACCTGCTCACTCGTCACTTGGGACAGGCACGGGTGCCCGGGCACCGGGCAGACGCGCGCCCTGCTGCCACGACAGGGCGCGCGCTGATCGCCCAGCAGCACCGTGGGCACGCCGTACGGGGCCCACCGCGCCGCAGGGACGACGGGGGAGAACAGGCTCACGACCGGGGTGCCGACCGCCGCGGCCAGGTGCGCGGGGCCGGTGTTGCCCGCCACGAGCACGCCGGCGCGTTCGATCACGGCGGCCAGTTCCGCGAATGTGGTCACGCCGCCCAGGTCGACGGCGACGTCGCCGGCCACGAAGGCGGTGAGGTCACGTTCCGTTCCGGTCACGACGACCTGGTGCCCGTCCTCCGCCAGCTCCTCGACCGTCCGCCGGTGGCTGTCGGCGGACCAGGTCCTGGCGGGGGCCGAGGTCCCCGGATGCACCACGACGTACGCGCCCTTGCCGGCCTCGGCGCCGGCTCCATGCCAGTGCCCTAGAAATCTCGCTATATCCGGCAATGGGCGCTGAACAGCGAGTTTGCCGTCGTCGCCGTCGCTCAGCCGGAACCCGGCGGCCTCGGCGACCGCCAGCATGCGCTCCGCCTCCGGCACGTGCACGCTCTCGTCCACCTGGTGGCGCACGTCGAGCAGTGAGCCCGGGTAGTCGTTGCTGATCGCGCTGATCCTGGCCACCCCCGCCAGCCTGAGCAGCAGCGCCAGCGGCAGCGCCGACTGGTGGAACGAGGTGAGCAGCACCGCCTCGTCCACGCCGCCGAGCCGGGCGGTGAGCTCGCCGGCCAGCTCCCGGGTGACGGGTGGCGGGGTGTGGCCGATCCACGGGGCGTCCCAGGTGATCACCCGGTCCACGCCGGGCAGCACCTCGGCCGCGGCCCGCCCGTTCGGGCCGGCCAGGAAGACCACCTCGCGGGCCCGCGTCCGCACGGCCCGCACCGCCGGCCCGGCCAGCAGCACGTCCCCGGCGTCGTCCAGCCGCGCCACCAGCACACATCCCCGATCCCGCGCCGCCCGCCCCGCCCGGGCCCGGCTTCGGGCGCTCCGGCTCGGGGTGCTGTTCCCTTCCGGTGGGTCAGGGGCTTCGTGGTCCGAGGCCGGGCGTCTCATCGGCGCACCTTCCATTCCCCTCGCAGCCGGTACGCGACGGCGACCGGCGGGATCAGCACACTGGTGACGGCCATCCGCAGCACCTCGCCCGGGTCCCGGGGCCCCGGGGCGATCCGCCGCCACGCGAACCCGGCGGTCAACCCCGCCCACACACCCCCGGCGGCCACCGCGAGCACGGGCGCCATCCGCAAGGCCCGTGCAGGCGGCGCGGTGAGGAGCAGGGCCGTCAGGCCGGCCGCCGTCGTGGCCGCGTG
>NZ_BAAAMU010000271.1:0-3703 GCF_039529435.1 Nonomuraea maheshkhaliensis | reverse complement strand
GCCCCCCCCCCCCCCCCGCCGCCGGGGCCGGGCACCCCGCGAGCACGCCGCTCGCGGGAGGGGTCGCGCCCGCCGCGGAACCCGCGCCGACCGCGGGGCCGCTTGCACCCGCCGCAGGAGTCGCACCAGCCGCCCTACCGGCCCTCGCCGTCCGGCCGCCCCTCGCCGTCCGGTCGGCCCTCGCCGTCCGGTCGGCCCTCGCCGCGCTTCCCGCGCCCTCCGCCCTTGCCGTCGCTCGTGCGCTCGGCGTGGCTCCTGAGCTCGGTCTCGTTCCCGTGATGGGGGACGCGCTGACGGCCGGGGCGGCGCCTGCCACAGCCGGGGGCCGGGTCGGGGTCGGCGAGGCAAGCGGGCTCGTGCCGGCCCGCTGGTCGAGGCCGTCGCGCTTGGGCGGCGGGAGGCGGTGGGCCTGGCCGCTGAACGTCGCCCGCTCCCCCGTGATGCGAGTCCCCCCGACCTGTACGGCGGCGCTCCTGCTCAAGATCGTCGGCCCGTCGCCGTTCCCCCGCAACCTGGCCACCGCGGCGAGCACCACCTCCCACGCACCGGCGGGCGCCTTGACCGTGACGTCCACGGCCCGCTCACCGGCGACCTTCCCCAACCGGCACACCCCCGCCCCCTGCGGAACGACCCCCGGCACCGCCGGATCGCCCACGACCCGCAACGCCCGCCTGGCCAACCGCCCAGCCGCTCCGCCCCGTTCACCGCCGCCCACCACCTCGGCCGAAGCCGAGCCCTGCCCGGCGAGCCCGGCCGAAGCCGAGCCCTGCCCAATGAGCCCAGGCACGGCCGGGCCCTGTCCGATGAGCCCAGGAGCAGCCGTTCCGGCGGGCCCGGCCACAGCCTGGCCGACGAGACCGGCCGGGGTCGCGGCGCCGAGGCTTTCGGCACCCGCCGTAGGACGCGGGTCCAGCAGGGGCGGGCACGAGACCTCGGTCAGGGCCGTCGCCGGGCTGGCCGCGACCGCCACCCTGGCCCCCCTGGCCATGCCGTTGAGCCGGACCCTGAAACGCTGCACGTCCCCGGTCCTGACCTGCCTGCCGACCTCGCCGCCTTCGTGCACCCGCTCCAGCACCAGCGACACCCCGGTCGCCGCCACAGGCACAGAGGGCACCGCCACCAGCGTCAGCACCCCGGCGACGCCCCATCCACGCCGCATCGCGCCCCATCTCCCCACTGTGACACAAAATAACTCCTAGTAATCATTCTGTCACAGAGAGGGATGTCCTAATCACGCGGGAGGAGACTCTCCACCGTCTTCATGATCGGCAGGTCCGCGCCCAGCCATTCGACCTCGTAGTACTCCCCCGGCCCGAGCCAGCGCAGCGCCAGGTGTTCCCTGGCCTCCGGCGTCCCCGAGGTCAGCGAGCAGAGCCAGACGCGCATGATGTACCCCTCCGCCAAGGGCCAGTCGCCGCCCACGCGCGCGCCCACGGCGACCTCGACGCCGAGTTCCTCCCTGCACTCCCTGACGAGCGCGACCTCCTCGCTCTCGCCGGGGTCCACCTTCCCGCCGGGGAACTCCCAGCCGCCGGCCAGCGCGGCGGGCTCGGCGCGCTGCGCGGCCAGCACCCGGCCGCCGGGCCCGACGATCACCGCGGCCACGACCACGATCACGCTCATGCGGACGGCGTCCGCAACAGAAAGATCCTCATAGGGTGCGATTCTGCAGCTTCTTCAGCTGTTCCTGCACCGCGGGGTTCTGCAGCGGGCGGGTGAAGCCCACGCGGGTGTCGCGCGCCTGGTAGCTCGTGACCTTGATGGGGCCGCACAACCGGCACCGCGCCTCCAGCATCTTGCCCTTCGACACGACGAGCCCCACGTGGCCGGGGTTGTTCGCGGACGTGCCGGGGCCGGCGTTGAAGAACACGAGGTCGCCGGGTTCTTCCTCGCCTTCTAACACCTTCACGCCGAACGGCCACTGCCCGAACGTGGTGCGCGGGATCGTCAGCCCGGCCGCCTTGTAGGCCGCGTAGATGACCCCCGAGCAGTCGAAGGAGTCGGGCCCGGTGCCGCCCCACAGGTACGGCTTGCCGCGCTGCGCCAGCGCGTACTGCAGGATCTTGGCCACGATGTCGCTGGGCGCGGCCTCGACCAGCGGCTCGTCGCACTCCTCCGACGCCTGCGGCGGCACCTTGACCGCGCCGGACTTGGCGTACTTCCTGGCGATCTCCTCGACCTGGTCGACGTACCACCAGGCCCGGTTGTAGACGAACAGCGCCCGCCGCACGTTCTCGGGGGCGCCGTTGCGCTTGAGCATCTTGGCCGCGCCGAGGATGGCGTCGGCGGGGTTGTAGACGTCGCCGACGCCGTCACCGTCGCCGTCGGAGGCGTAGCCGTTGAACGTCGACGACATCGCGACCCTGGCCTTGCCGCCCCACGTCGAGATGAGGAACTGCATCGGCCCGGCCGCGCCGGCGGAGTTGGTGCCGCTCTTGACGCCGGGCAGGGAGGAGCGGCCGTGGTCGGTCTCTCGTTTGCCCACGGCGGCCAGGATGTTCCACTGGACGCCGATCCGCTTGCCGTAGTCCTTGTACAGCTCCAGGTACTCGGCCGGGATGTCGGACGAGGCGGAGTCGGAGGCCTCCTCCACCTGCGCCGTGTCGTCGCAGTCGACGGAGGCGCTGTCGCTCAGGAACGACGGCATCGACATCAGCAGCAGCGGTGAGACGATGACCGCCACCAGGAGCAGCATGCCGGCCAGGCCGATGATCAGGGCCAGCCGGGTCTTGGAGAGTTTCACCAGGGGGGATCTCCGTCCTGGCCGTCGGCGGCGGGCAGGATGTCATAGACCCGCCAGTCGGCTCCCGACTGGCTCACCGTCACCGCGAACTCCTCGCTGACCAGCTTGTTGCCGCTGGTGGCTGTGACCTGCCTGTTCGCGGTGACCACGAAGACGATGGAGCTCTTGTCGACCTGCCTGATCTCCTTGAGCGCGGCCGTGGCCGTGGAGACGATCTGGTCGTTCTTGTTCGCCTCGACGGTGCCGGCCGAGGTCATCGTCCTGGTCAGGGTGTCGCCGAGCTCGGCCGTGGTGTACGCCTTGAGCCGGCCCGCGTAGGCCGCGGGGTCCTCGTCGAAGCGGAAGGTGCCGTAGGCGGCGGTGAACCGGGTGGCCAGGTCGGCCGCCGCCGCCAGTTGCTCCTTCTTCATCGGCAGGTACGCGTACACGTCGAACGGCGCGGCGCTCGCGGTGGCCAGCGGCGTGCTGGACGCCACGGCGGAGCTGGTGGCCCTGGCCGCCTCCGGCCGGGCCGGGGGCTCCTCGGAGGAGTCGGGCCACATCGTCAGGTAGATGCCGACCGCCGCGATGACCACGACGATGGCGGCGAAGGCCACCCCCCGCCTGTCACCTGCCTGCACCATGTTCTAGTCCTTGTCGGGGTTGTTCGGCTTGAGCCAGAAGGGCACGTCGGGGCTGTCGCCTCCGGAGCCGCCGCCGTTGCCGCTGCTGCGCAGCCAGAGCGGGGGCGCCTCGGAGGAGCGCGACGACGACTCGCCCGAGCCGAAGATCCGGGGCCCCGGCGACGTCCCGCCGCCTGAGCGGGAGCCGTTGCCCGACCGCGAGCCGTTGCGCGACCCGCCGCCGAACAGCCCGCCGCCGCCCGACCCGCCGGACCCGCCTGAACCGCCTGAACCGCCGAAGAGGCCGCCGCCATCGCCTGCGAGCCGAAGCTGCTGATCGCCGACGAGCCGACCACGG
>NZ_BAAAMU010000270.1:0-3759 GCF_039529435.1 Nonomuraea maheshkhaliensis | reverse complement strand
CCTCAACCGGCGGGCCAAGGCGGCGGGCGGTGAGGCGGCGGAGATCCTGGAGGCGCTCGCCATGATCGCCGAGGATCCCCTGCTGCTGGAGGAGGCGGAACGCCTGGCCAGGAAGGGTTCCGACGCCCCCCACGCCCTGGACGCGGCCTTCACCGGCCACCGCGAGGCCCTGGCGTCGCTCGGCGGCTATCTGGCCGAGCGGGCGGGCGACCTCGACGACCTGCGGCACCGGGCGGTGGCGTTCGCGCTCGGCCTGCCCATGCCCGGCCTGCCCGACCCGGGGCACCCGTACGTGCTGGCCGCCGCCGACCTCTCCCCCGCCGACACCGCGGGCCTCGGCCCCGACGTGCTGGCCCTGGTCACCGAGCGCGGCGGCCCCACCAGCCACACCGCGATCCTGGCCCGGGGCAGGGGGCTGCCCGCCGTGGTGGCCTGCGCCGGCATCATGGCGGTCGGCGACGGCACGGTGATCGGCGTGGACGGCGGCACCGGCGAGGTCGCCGTCGGCCTCCCCACGCCGCAGGCGGCCGAGGTCAACGAGGCCGACCGGGCCCGCAGAGCACGGCTGGCGGCGAGCCAGGGCCCGGGCAGGACCGCGGACGGCCATCCCGTCAAGCTGCTGCACAACATCGGCTCGGCCGCCGACCTGCGCTCGGACGACCTGCGCGCCGAAGGGGTGGGCCTGTTCAGGACGGAGTTCCTGTTCCTGGACCGCAAGCAGGCGCCCTCGTTCGAGGAGCAGGTCGCCGCCTACGCCGAGGTCTTCAGCCGGGTGGAGCACGTGATCGTGCGCACGCTCGACGCCGGCACCGACAAGCCGCTGCCCTTCCTCGGGCTGCCCGCCGAGGACAACCCGGCGCTCGGCGTGCGCGGCCTGCGGGTGGACCGGCTGCTGCCGGACGTGCTGGACATCCAGCTCGACGCGATCGCCGCGGCGGCGCGCGAGACGGGCACCCAGCCCGAGGTGATGGCGCCCATGGTCACCACCGTGGCCGAGGCCGGCGCCTTCGCCCGCCGGGCCAGGGCCAAGGGCATCGTCAGGGTGGGCGTGATGGTCGAGGTCCCGGCGGCGGCCCTGCGCGCGGGGCGGCTGCTGCAGGAGGTGGACTTTCTCAGCATCGGCACCAACGACCTGGCCCAGTACACCTTCGCCGCCGACCGCCAGCACTCCTCCCTGGCCGACCTGCTGGACCCGTGCCAGCCGGCGCTGCTCGAACTCATCGCCATGTGCGCGCGGGCGGGCCGGGATGCGGGCAAGCCCGTCGGGGTGTGCGGGGAGGCGGCGGGCGATCCCCTGCTCGCTCCCCTGCTGGTCGGGCTGGGGGTGACGAGCCTGTCCATGGCCCCCGTGTGCGTGCCGCTCGTCCGCGAGGCGCTGGCGTCCCTCACGTTCGAGGAGTGCCGCGAACGCGCGCTCGCCGCGCTGGAGTGACCGGCGCGGGCGCTCCCGCCGGATCGGGGGGACCGGCGGGAGCGGCACCCGCCGTCCTGGAACGACGCGGCCGCCGTCCTGGAACGAAACGTCAGGCGGCCGGTTCCGGGTTGTGCGCCCTGAGCCGGAGCCGGTCGTCCTCGACGTCCACCGTCACCCGGCCGTGCTCCCTGACCTCCCCGGTCAGCAGCATGGTGGACAGCCGGCTGTCCAGCTCCCGCTGCACCGTGCGGCGCAGCGGCCGGGCGCCGAACTCGGGCTGGTGGCCCCGCCCGGCCAGCCAGTCCTTGGCCGCGTCGGTCACCTCCATGGTCACGTCCTGGCCGCGCAGCCGCTGCCGGGTGCGCTCCAGCATCAGGTCCACGATCTGGCGGAGCTGGTCGCGTTCGAGCCGCTTGAAGATGATCGTCTCGTCGATGCGGTTGAGCAGTTCGGGGCGCAGGGTGTGGCGCAGCAGGTCCATCAGGCGGTCCTCGACCGGCCCCGTGGCCTCCAGGATGAGCTCCGCGCCGAGGTTGCTGGTCATGATGACGATGACGTTGCTGAAGTCGACCGTGCGGCCCTGGCCGTCGGTGAGGCGGCCGTCGTCGAGCATCTGCAGCAGGATGTTCATCACGTCGGGGTGGGCCTTCTCGATCTCGTCGAGGAGGACCACGGCGTGCGGGCGGCGGCGTACGGCCTCGGTGAGCTGACCAGCCTCCTCGTACCCGACATATCCGGGCGGCGCGCCGACGAGGCGCGAGACCGTGTGCCGCTCCTGGAACTCGCTCATGTCGATGCGCACCATGTGGTCCTCGCCCCCGAACAGGGCCGCGGCCAGCGCCCTGGCCAGCTCCGTCTTGCCGACGCCCGTCGGGCCGAGGAACAGGAAGCTGCCGATCGGGCGGTTCGGGTCGGACAGGCCCGCCCTGGCCCTGCGCACGGCCTCGGCGACGGCGGTGACGGCCTCGTCCTGGCCGATGACGCGCCGGTGCAGGTGCTCCTCCAGGCGCAACAGGCGCTCGCGCTCCTGCTCGGTGAGCTGGGTGACCGGGATGCCGGTGCGGCGGGAGACCACCTCGGCGATGTCCTCCACCATGACCTGCGGGACGGTGTCCGCGCCGTGCCTGGCCCGCTCCAGCTCCGGCCGGACCTTGCCGATCTCCGCGCTCAGCTCCTTGGCGCGGTCGTAGTCCTCGGCGGCGACGGCCTGGTCCTTGTCGCGGCGCAGCGACTCAAGGCGCTCCTCCAGCTCGCGCACGTCGCTGCCGGGCGTGCGTGAGCGCAGCCGCACGCGGGCCGAGGACTGGTCGATGAGGTCGATGGCCTTGTCGGGCAGGAACCGGTCGGTGATGTAGCGGGCCGAGAGGCTGGCCGCGGCGCCGAGGGCCTCGTCGGTGATGCGGACCTGGTGGTGGGCCTCGTACGTGTCGCGCAGCCCGGCCAGGATCTCGACCGTCTGCTCCACGGTCGGCTCGGGGACCAGGATCGGCTGGAAGCGCCGTTCGAGCGCGGCGTCCTTCTCGATGTTCTTGCGGTACTCGTCGATGGTGGTGGCGGCGATGACGTGCAGCTCGCCGCGGGCCAGGGCGGGTTTGAGGATGTTGGCCGCGTCCATGCCTCCTTCGGCCGAGCCGGCGCCGACCAGCGTGTGCACCTCGTCGATGAAGACGATCACCTCGTCGGAGTGGGCGCGCACCTCGTCGACGACCTTCTTGACACGTTCTTCGAACTCGCCCCGGTACTTGGTCCCCGCCACCATGCCGGTCAGGTCGAGCACGACCACGCGCCGGTCCTTCAGCAGGTCGGGGACGGCGCCGTTCACGATGCGCTGGGCGATGCCCTCCACGATCGCGGTCTTGCCGACGCCGGGCTCGCCGATCAGGCACGGGTTGTTCTTGGTGCGCCGCGAGAGCACCTCGATGCACTGCTCGATCTCGTCCTCGCGGCCGACGACCGGGTCGATGCGGCCCTGGCGGGCCTCCTCGGTGAGGTCGCGGCCGAACTCGTCGAGCGAGGGGGTGTCCGAGGCCCGTTGACCGGCCCCCTGACCGGCCCCCTGACCGGCCCGATGGCCGGCCCCCTGGCCGCTCCCACCGCCGGCCGCGCCGGACAGGATGGCCTGCTGCAGCTCGTTCGCCGAGACGCCCTGCTCGCGCAGGAGCCGGGCGGCGGTGGAGTCGGGGTTGGCGGCCAGCGCGAGCAGCAGGTGCTCCGGCCCGATGTACGACGCCCCGAGCGCCCGCGAGACCCGCTGGGCGTCCAGGACGGCGCGCTTGGCCGCCGGGGAGAGCGTCGTGGGCGGCTCGGCGGCCTGGCCCGGCCCGGCGGGGGCGTCGGTGCCGGCG
>NZ_BAAAMU010000269.1:0-3798 GCF_039529435.1 Nonomuraea maheshkhaliensis | reverse complement strand
CCCTGCTCGCCGCCCACCTCGACGCGACCCGCAGGGCCCGCGCCGCCGCCGCGCAGACGGCACTCACGCGCAGGGAGCGTCCTGACCGGGTGCCGCTGTCGTTCGCGCAGCGCCGCGTGTGGTTCATCGGCCAGCTCGAAGGGTCGAGCGCCGCCTACAACGTGCCGGTCGCGCTGCGGCTGCGCGGCGAGCTCGACGTCGGCGCGCTCCGCCTGGCGTTGCGCGACGTCGTGGAGCGGCACGAGGTGCTGCGCACCCGGTTCCCTGCCGCCGACGGGGAGCCGTATCAGGAGATCGTCCCGGCGGCGGAGGCGGCGCTTGAGCTGCCGGTCACCGACCTCGCGCCGGAGGAGCTGGACGAGGCGGTCTCCGCCGCCGCCCGGTACGTGTTCGACCTGGCCCGCGAGGTGCCCCTGCGGGCCTGGCTGTTCCGCCTCGCCCCCGACGAGCGGGTCCTGGCCGTGGTGATCCACCACATCGCCAGTGACGGCTCCTCCACCGGCCTGCTGGCCCGCGACCTGTCCGCCGCCTACGCCGCGCGCCGCGCCGGCCGGCCGCCGGCCTGGGCGCCGCTGCCGGTCCAGTACGCCGACTACACCCTGTGGCAGCGGGACCTGCTCGGCGACGAACGGGACCCGGGCAGCGTCCTGTCCGGCCAGGTCGCCTACTGGCGCGACGCGCTGGCCGGCGCGCCGGAGGAGCTGACGCTGCCCTTCGACCATCCGCGCCCGGACGTGGCCACGCACCGCGGACACCCGGTGCCCATGGAGGTCCGGGCCGAGGTGCACGCCCGGCTGCGCGAGGTGGCGCGGGCGGAGGGCGTCACCATGTTCATGGTGCTGCAGGCCGCGCTGGCCATGCTGCTGTCGCGCCTCGGCGCGGGCACCGACGTCCCGATCGGCTCGCCGAACGCGGGACGCACCGACGAGGCGCTGGACGACCTGGTCGGCTCCTTCGTCAACACCCTCGTCCTGCGTACGGACCTGTCAGGCGACCCCGCCTTCACCGAGGTCCTGGCCCGGGTCCGCGAGACCAGCCTGTCGGTCTTCGCCAACCAGGACGTGCCGTTCGAGCGCCTGGTCGAGGAGCTGTCCCCGAGCCGCTCGATGGGCCGGCACGCCCTGTTCCAGGTCATGCTGACGCTGCAGAACACCCTCGACGAGGAGATCGACCTGCCCGGCCTGCGGGCCGAGACCGTGCACACCAGCGCCTCCGCGGCCAAGTTCGACCTCGACGTCATCATGGCCGAGGTGTTCGACGACGGCGGCGCCCCGGCCGGCGTGCGCGCGCTGATCACGGCCGCCGCCGACCTTTTCGAGCCCGGCACCGTCACCGCGCTGGCAGGGCGGCTGGCGCGCGTGCTGGAGACCGTCTCCGGCGATCCGCGGGTCCGGCTCAGCACCCTGGACGTGCTCGGCGCCGGCGAACGTCATGACGTCCTGACCCGCTGGAACGACACCGAGGCCCCCGAGGTGACGCCCGCGACCGTTGCGGAGCTGTTCGAGGCCCAGGTGGCGCGCACTCCGGACGCAGTCGCCCTGATCGCGGGTGACGCAGAGCTGACCTACGCCGAGCTGGACGCGCGCGCCGAACGGCTGGCCGGGCGGCTGGCCGGGCACGGGGTCAGCCCGGAGTCGGTGGTCGGCGTGTGCCTCGAACGCGGGGCCGACCTGATCGTCGCGCTGCTGGGCGTGCTGAAGGCCGGTGGCGCGTACCTGCCGATCGACCCCGAGTACCCGGCCGACCGGGTGGCGTTCATGGTGGCGGACGCGGCGCCCGCGATCGTCGTCACCTCCTCGGCCACGGCCGGCGTCCCGGCGGCGGCGGGCGCGACGACCCTGCTGATCGACGCCGAGAGCCCGGCCGCGCCGGTGGGCAGGGGCGGCAGGTCGGTGGAGCATCCGGCGTACGTCATCTACACCTCCGGCTCGACCGGCCGGCCCAAGGGCGTGCTGGTCACCCACGCCGGCGTGGCCGCGCTGGTCGCGGGCCAGGTCCGCGCCCTCGGGGTCGGTCCTGGCAGCCGCGTGGGGCAGTTCGCGTCGGCGAGTTTCGACACGTTCGGCTGGGAGTGGATGATGGCGCTGCTGTCCGGGGCGGCGCTGGTGGTGATCCCGCCGGAGCGGCGGCTGGGCGAGGGCCTGCCGCGGTTCCTCACCGAGCGGGGCGTGACGCACGTGACGCTGCCGCCCGCGGTGCTGGCCACGCTGCCGGAGCAGGCTCTCGATCCCGGCGTCGTCGTGGTGGTCGCGGGGGAGGCGTGCCCGCCGGACGTCATGGCGCGGTGGGCGCGCGGCCGGCGCATGTTCAATTCGTACGGGCCGACCGAGACCACCGTGGACGCCACGCTGTGGCGCTGCGACCCCGGCGCCGGCCAGGTGCTGATCGGCTCGCCCGTGCCGAACACGCGGGTGTACGTCCTGGACGAGTACCTGACGCCCGTGCCGGTCGGGGCCGTCGGGGAGATCTACGTCGCCGGGGCCGGGCTGGCGCGCGGCTACCTCGGCCGTCCTGGGCTGAGCGCCGAGCGGTTCGTGGCCGACCCGTTCGCCGCCGATGGCGGCAGGCTCTACCGCACCGGCGACCTGGCCCGCTGGACGCCGCACGGCGAGCTGGCCTTCGCCGGGCGGAGCGACGACCAGGTGAAGATCCGCGGCTTCCGGATCGAGCCCGGCGAGATCGAGAACGTGCTCCGTACGCACCCGGCGGTCGCGCAGGCCGCGGTCGTCCCGCGCGAGGACGAGCCGGGCGACAGGCGCCTGGCCGCCTCCGTCGTCCTGGCCGCCGGCGCGCACGACGCCATCCCCTCGATCCTCGAACACGCCGCGGAACGCCTGCCCGGCTACATGGTCCCCGCGGCCGTGGTGGCGCTGGAGACGCTGCCGCTGACGGTCAACGGCAAGCTCGACCGCGAGGCGCTGCCCCGTCCCGGCCACGCGGGCCCGGCGGCCGGGCCGGCCGACCGCCGGCCGCAGGACGCCAGGGAGGAGATCCTGTGCGCCGTGTTCGCCCAGGTGCTCGGCCTCGACAGCGTCGGTGTGGACGACGATTTCTTCGCCCTCGGCGGCCACTCGCTGCTGGCGGTGCGGCTGGCCAGCCGGATCCGCGCGGTGCTCGGGGCCGACCTGGACATCCGGGTGCTCTTCGAGGCGCCGACCGTGGCCGGGCTGGCCGCCCGGCTGGCCGCCGACGGCACCGTCCAGACGCCGCTGACACCGATGGAACGCCCGGAACGGGTGCCGCTGTCGTTCGCGCAGCAGCGGTTGTGGTTCATCAGCCAGCTTGAAGGGCCGAGCGGCACCTACAACGACCCGATCGTGCTGCGCCTGACCGGCGACGTCGACAGGGACGCCCTCTGCCGCGCCCTGCGCGACGTGATCGAGCGGCACGAGGTGCTGCGCACGGTCTTCCCCGTCGCCGACGGCGAGCCCTACCAGCGGGTCCTGACCCCGGACGAGCTGGCCTGGGAGCCGGTCAGGGAGACGCCGGCCGATCTCGACGCCGCGGTGGCGGAGGCGGCGGGCTACGCCTTCGACCTGTCGTCCGAGGCGCCGATCCGGGCCTGGCTGTTCGCGGCCGGGCCGGGCGAGCTGGTGCTGGTGGTGGTGATCCATCACATCGCGGGCGACGGCTGGTCGATCGGGCCGCTGGCCCGGGACGTCTCGGTGGCGTACGCGGCGCGGCGCGGCGGCCGGGCTCCGGTGTGGGAGCCGCTGCCGGTCCAGTACGCCGACTACACCCTGTGGCAGCGGGAGCTTCTGGGCGATGAGGATGATCCGGACAGCCTGATCGCCACCC
>NZ_BAAAMU010000268.1:3501-3802 GCF_039529435.1 Nonomuraea maheshkhaliensis | reverse complement strand
CTTCGGGGCCGCGCGGGCGGCGGCGGCCTCGGGCCGGGTGCTGCCGCTGCTGGTGCTCGTGACCTCCGCTGCCCTGACCTCGTACGCGCTCACCTTCGCCGCCACCATGAGCTACGGGACCGCCAGCGGCCGGCGCGAGCGCAGCAGCCGTCTGAGCGCGAAGCGCAGCGCGAGGGGCAGTGCCCGCGCCAGCAGGAGCGCGCCCGCGAGCGCGCAGAGGGCGGGGGCGCCGGCGGCCAGCACTCCCCCACCCATCCCACGCTGGTAGAGGGCGACGAGGGCGCCGGGCGCCGCCCCCCGC
>NZ_BAAAMU010000268.1:0-3491 GCF_039529435.1 Nonomuraea maheshkhaliensis | reverse complement strand
TGGATGCCGTCCGCGCCCACCAGCACGCCGGCCTCCAGAGCGGCCCGCCGCAGCCGTACGGTGTCACTCAGCCACCGCCGCGCACTCCGGTTGGCCGGAACGCGACGGTCCCGGGTGGCGCGGGCGGCGGTGAGCGTCCCGAACGCCGGTCCGGCGGCGACGGCCGTGACCACCACGGGCGCGATCCACTCCCAGGAGGCCCCCGGCGCGACCGCCCGGGCCAGGCCGAGCCCGGCCGCCGCGGCCGGCAGCGCCGTCACGGCCGATTCGAGCAGCAGCTCGCTCCCGATCACCGGCAGCGACATCCCTCTCTGCCGGGCGGCGGCCAGCACGCGGGCACGGCGGCGCACCAGCAGGTCGGCGGCGAGCAGCAGGACCAGGACGGCGACCGCCAGCAGCGTCACGACCAGCAGGGACGCCTGCGCGAACGCGGCCTCGACCTGCGAGCTCACGGTCCGCAGCACACCGTCGAGCCGGGTCTCCCACTTCAGCGAGCCGTCCCTGGCGCCGGAGGAGCCGGAGGCCGCCTTGAGCGCGACCACCTTCGCCGCGACCGGCGGGACCGCGTCCCAGGTGAGCCGCGACGGGTCGGGTGTGAACCGGACCGTACGCCGCAACTCGTCCTGGCCGAACGCGAGCCGGGCGTCGGGCAGCGACTCGCGGGACAGCAGCCCGGCGAACCGGGTACTGCCCCTGCCGTCCGCGCCGGCGACGGGACTCAGCAGCGCGGGCAGCGCCCGCCAGGCGGGATCGGCGCTGTCGCGAGGCCGGAAGATGCCGCTGACCTGGACCGTCTTGACATTTCCCTGCTCGTCGGCGAGCGGCAGGCGGGCGCCGGGACGGAGCCTGAGCGCGGCGGCGTCCGCCTCCGACAGGCCCACCTGCACCGGCCACGGCGGCGCGCCGTAGGGAACCGACGCCGTCTCGGAGGCGGTGGGCCGGGGCGGGCCGCCCGCCGTCCAGGTCACGCCGGGCCCGCCGGCGCGGGCCACGTAGGCGAGCTGGAACGTCCGCAGCACGCTGCCATCGGTGATCTTGAGGGTGGGGCTGACGACGGTGGCGACCGGTGGGCGCAGGGCGGCGCGCAGGCCGGGGCCGAGTTCGTCCGTCGCCCTGGTCATGAAGTCGTCGACGTCCTCGGCCAGGCGGGGGTGGCGAAGGCGGCTGCCGTTCGGCCCGTCGTCGGCTTCCATCCGGCTGTGGACCTGGAGGTCGCCGCCGTTCCCTCGGACCGTTTCCCTTACGTGGGCGTCGGCGGTCGCGGACAGGAGCGGCGGCACCGCGCCGGCCAGCAGCGTGACGGCCGCCACCACGACGGCGGCGAGGAGCAGGGGCCCGGCGTCGGCGCGGGCGCGACCGGCGACGCTGGGCCAGTGGGGCGCCGGGATCCTCATGACGTCACCCGCAGATACGCGGCGTCGGCGCGCCGGGCCTGGACCACGACCACGGCGCTCACCGCGAGCGCGCACCCGGCCGGCAGCCCGATGAGCAGGACGGCCTCTGCGGCCCACGGCCAGACGGGCAGCACCTCCGGCACGGGGGCCGCGCCGGTGTCGGAGCGGACGAGCAGCGGCGCGACGACGCGGGTGGCCAGCGCGCCGACGAGCGCGCCCGCCGCGCGCAGCCGCAGCAGGATGCCGGCGTGCTGGCCGAGCAGCACGGTACGGATCTCGCGCCGGGTCATCCCCAGGCCCCGCAGGCGCGCCACCTCGACGGCGCGGGCCCGCAGGTCGAACGTCACGTGCAGCACGAGCCCCGCGAGCATCAGCAGCACCGCGGCCGGTACGAGCAGCCGGAGCACGGCCGGCAGCCCGGCTTTCAGCGGGCCGCCGGTGAGCCGGGCGGTCTCGGACGCGCGCGTGGTGACGGCGCCGAGGCGGAGCTCGGCCACGTCGGCTCTGACGGGACGGCCGACCCACCACGCGTCCACGGGCATGTCGAAGTCGCCGCTGACGGCGAGGGCGCGGGAGAGGGCGTCGAAGTCGGCCAGGACGGCCGCGGCGCCAGGAGCGGACGGCACGGCCGGCAGCACCTCGGCCACCCTGACCTGGACGGGGGTGAGCCCGACGGTGAGGTCGAGCCGGGAGCCGCGCTTGACGCCCGCCTCGCCGGCGAAGCGGGCGGAGACGGCGACGGGCACCGGTCCTTGGGCCGGGAAGGCGGTAGCGACCAACGTTCTGGCGGCGTCCGGCGGGCCCTTCAGCGCGACAGTCGTGGTCATTTTGAGCTCGGTGCCGGCGGAGGTGGCGGTCAGGGCGACGGCGGGGTTGCCGAGCTGGCCGGGGACCGGCCCGGCCGAGGTGGCGGTCCAGGGCGACGCCTCAGATCCGGTTCCCGTCACGGTGAGGGTCACGGCGACGCGGCTGTCTCCGGCCGGGAACTCGGCCAGCGCGTCGGAGTAGCCGGTGCCCACGTTCCCCGTCTCGACCGCGAACGGCAGCGACACCGCGACCAGCCGGAGCCCCTCGGCCGTCGCGCAGTCCGGCAGCCGATGCGCCTTCCCGTCGAGCGGAACGGGCGCACCGGTGCACGGCGTACGCAGCCCGGTCTCGTCCTGCAGCAGCAGCCGGGGCGTCACGGTGAGCGGCGTCGCGCCGGTCGCCTTCCCGATCAGGGAGAGCGCGGCTCCGGCCGGGACGGGGACACCGTCGGCGCGCCCCGGCGGCGCGAGCGCGGCGCCGACCGCGTTCCAGGTGCGGCCGTCGTTCAGCCGCCCGCGCAGCAGCGCTCCGGCCCGCGTGGTGTCCACGGCGATCAGCCGCGGCGGGTCACCGGCGCCGCCGAGCCACTGCCCGACCGCGATGCCCCGATCGGTGGCGGGGCTCACCTCTCCCCCGGTGGCCGCGCCGATCTCCCGGCCCTGCCCGGCGGCGGCCGGCGCGGTGAGGGTGAGCGCGAGGTCGGTGCCGACCGACAGATCGGCCTGGTCCTGCTGCGAGCGCTGCCAGGTGGCGTCGAACCCGATCCCGTACGTGGCCGCCGCGCAGCCCAGCCCGATCAGCAGCCCCGCCGCGACCGCCTGTGGCCTGCGGGCGGCTTCGAACGCGGCCAGCGGCACCGTCAGCCCGCGTGCCCGGGCGGCCAGCCGTTCCACGACCCGCAACGCGGGCCACACCAGGCGCAACGTCACCGCTGATCCGGCGATGAGCAGCAGCGCTGGAGCGAGCACCCGTACGGCGTCGACCGGAGAACCGGAACCGGCCGGCTGGTCGCGCAACTGCCACCAGCCGACGCAGGCGAGGGCCACGAGGAGCAGGTCGGCGCCGGATCGGGCGAGCAGTTCCCGCCGCCCGCGCGCCCCCGTGGCGGCGGTCCGCAGCGAGGGCACGACGAGCACCGCCGCCAGCGCCAGCGAGCCGCCGTCCACGGACAGCACCTGTGCGGCGTTCACGCCGAAAGGCGTGGCGAGCCCGGCCCCGGCCATGGGCGGCAGCCGGGTCAGCCCGGCGTGCAGGGCGGACGACGCCGGGATCGCGACCGCGCCGGCGAGC
>NZ_BAAAMU010000267.1:0-3808 GCF_039529435.1 Nonomuraea maheshkhaliensis | reverse complement strand
ACAGGATGCGCCTCCAGCCCGCCGCCCCGAAGGCGTGCCGGCCCGGCTTGCCCGGCGTAGGGAGCGGTGGCGGGCCTTCGGGGAGGCGTTGCAGCGGGCCTATCCCGTGCGGCCCGGCTGGCAGGGGTGGCTGAAGGACGACACGATCGTATGCCGGTGCGAGGAGGTGCCGCTGGCGCGCGTACGCGAGGCGCAGCGGCTCGGCGCCACCGACACGCGTGCGATCAAGCTCCTGGCCCGCCCCGGCATGGGCTGGTGCCAGGGCCGCGTCTGCGGCTACGCCGTCTCCTGCCTGGCCGGTGAGCGGCCCCAGCCGCCCCGCCGCCCCATCGCCCAGCCCGTCACCCTCGGCGCGCTCGCCACCATCGAAGCCCCCGGCCCCGACGACAACGGCGCCGAAGATCATCCCGCTCACTGAACCCCCCGCGACATGGAGGACTTCCCGATGGACAACCGCAGCAAGCCCTGGCACGGCGTCATGGTGGCCACCGCGCTGCCCCTGCGCGAGGACCTGTCGGTCGACTACGACGCCTACGCCGAGCACTGCCGCTGGCTGGTCGCCAACGGCTGTGACGGTGTCGTGCCGAACGGGTCGCTCGGCGAGTACCAGACGCTCATCCCGCAGGAGCGCGCCAAGGTGATCGAGACCGCCGTCGAGGCCGTCGGCGGGCCCGCCGTGATGGCCGGGGCGGGCGCGTACGGCGCCGCCGAGTCGCGCCGCTGGGCCGAGCAGGCCGGCGAGGCCGGATGCGGCTCGGTGCTGCTGCTGCCCCCGAACGCCTACCGCGCCGACGAGCGCTCGGTCGTCGAGCACTACCGGGAGGTCGCCAAGGCGGGCGTGCCGGTCGTGGCCTACAACAACCCGCACGACACCAAGGTGGACCTCACCCCGGCGCTGCTGGCCAGGCTGCACGAGGAGGGGCTGATCGTGGCGGTCAAGGAGTTCACCGGGGACGTGCGCCGCGCGTACGAGATCGCCGAGCTGGCGCCCGGGCTCGACCTGCTGATCGGCTCCGACGACGTGCTGCTCGAACTGGCCCTGGCCGGTGCGGTGGGCTGGATCGCCGGCTACCCCAACGCGCTGCCCGCCTCCAGCTCCGCCCTCTACCGGGCGGCGGTGGAGGCCGACCTGGAGACGGCGCTGCCGCTCTACCGGGCCCTGCACCCGCTGCTGCGCTGGGACTCCAAGACCGAGTTCGTCCAGGCCATCAAGCTGTCGATGGACGTCGCCGGCCGGCACGGCGGCCCGTGCAGGCAGCCCCGGCAGCCGCTGACCGGCGAGCAGGAGGCTATCGTGCGGGCGGCGACCGAGAAGGCACTGGCAGAAGGGCTGCGATGAGGACCAAACGCGTTTTCCACGCCGTCGACTCCCACACCGAGGGCATGCCGACCCGCGTCATCACCGGCGGCATCGGCGTGATCCCCGGCGGGAGCATGGCCGAGCGGCGCGTGTACTTCGGCGACCACCTCGACCACATCCGCACCCTGCTGATGACCGAGCCGCGCGGCCACTCGGCCATGAGCGGCGCCATCCTGCAGCCGCCGACCAGGCCGGACGCGGATTACGGCGTGCTGTTCATCGAGGTGTCGGGGCTGCTGCCGATGTGCGGCCACGGCACCATCGGCGTGGCGACCGTGCTGGTGGAGACCGGCATGGTGGAGGTCGTCGAGCCGGTCACGACCGTGCGCCTGGAGGTGCCCGCCGGGCTCGTCGAGGTGGACGTCGAGGTCAAGGACGGCATGGCCATGTCCGTGACGCTGCGCAACGTGCCCTCCTACTGCGACCGGCTGGACGCCTCGGTGAGCGTGCCGGGGTTCGGGGAGATCCCGTACGACCTCGCGTACGGCGGCAACTTCTACGCCGTCGTCGACCTGGACCGCTACGGCCTGCCGTTCGACCGCAAGGCCAAGAACGAGATCATCGCGGCCGGCCTGGCCACCATGGAGGCGATCAACGCCGCCGACGAGCCCGTCCACCGCGAGGACGACCGCATCCGCGGCTGCCACCACGTCTACTTCACCGCCCCCGGCTCCGACGCGCACCACTCGCGGCACGCCATGGCCATCCACCCCGGCTGGTTCGACCGCTCGCCCTGCGGCACCGGCACCAGCGCCCGCATGGCGCAACTGCACGCCCGCGGCGAGCTGCCGCTCGGCCGCGACTTCGTCAACGAGTCGTTCATCGGCACCCGGTTCATCGGCCGGCTGCTGGAGGAGACCGAGGTGGGCGGGCGGCCCGCCGTCCTGCCGTCGATCACCGGGCGGGCCTGGATCACCGGCACCGCCCAGTACTTCCTCGACCCGCGCGACCCGTTCCCCGCCGGGTTCGAGCTGTGAGGGGCCGGCGGTGATAACGACGGTCGACTACCACACGGCCGGTGAGCCGTTCAGGATCGTCACCGGCGGGGTGCCCGAGATCGCCGGCTCCGACGTGCTCGCGCGCCGGAGCACGGCGATGGCCGAGCTGGACGACGTGCGGCGGCTGCTGTGTCACGAGCCGCGCGGGCACGCCGACATGTACGGCTGCTTCCTGGTCCCGCCTGACGATCCGGGAGCCAGGTTCGGCGCGCTGTTCTGGCACAAGGACGGCTTCTCCACCGCCTGCGGGCACGGGACGATCGCGCTCGGCGCGTACGCCGTGCAGGAGGGCCTGGTCGAGGCTGCGCCTGACGGCGTGACCGAGGTGGTCGTCGACGTGCCGTCGGGCCGGGTCAAGGCCCGGGTGCGTACGTCGGGCGGCCGGGTCACGTCCGTGACCTTCGTCAACGTGCCCTCGTACGTCATCGCCCGCGACGTGCCCGTGGCCGGGACGACCGTGGACGTCGCGTACGGCGGCGCCATCTACGCCTCGCTGCCCGCCTCGGCCGTCGGGCTGTCGGTCGAGCCCCGCCACGTGGACGCCCTCATCGGCCACGCCCGCCGGATCAAGGCGGAACTCGCCGGTCATCCGGCCGCCAGGCATCCGGACGACGAGCGGCTGTCCGGCGTGTACGGGGTGATCTTCCACGACGACCTTCCCGGCGACGGCGGGGTCATACGGCAGCGGAACGTCACCGTGTTCGCCGACGGCGAGGTGGACCGCTCGCCCTGCGGCTCGGGCACCGCGGCCAGGATGGCGCTGCTGCACGACGAGGGCAAAACCGGCGAACTTCGCCACTTGAGCATCGTGGGCAGCGTCTTCGCCGCGCGCGTGGCGGAGGAGACCGATCGGGGAGTGGTCGTGGAGATCGACGGCATGGCGTACCGGACGGGGCGGCACACCTTCGAGCTCGACCCCGCCGATCCGTTCCCCACCGGGTTCACGCTGCGATGAGCGGGCTCCCGTACCTGGACGCGGCCACCCTGGAGCGGCTGGTGCCGATGGGGCGGGCCGTCGCGGTCCTGGAGGAGGCGCTGCGCGCCGGCCTCGACCCCGAGGCCACGCCGCAGCGGCCGGTCGTGGACGTGCCGGCCGGGCAACTACTGCTCATGCCGGCCGCCACCCGCCGGTACGCGGGCGTCAAGGCGGTCAGCATCGCACCCGCGAACCCGGAGCGCGGGCTGCCCCGGATCCAGGGGACGTACCTGCTGTTCGACGGCGACACCCTGGCCCCGCTGGCGGCCATGGACGGGATCGCGCTCACCTCGCTGCGCACGCCCGCCGTCTCCGCCCTGGCCGTCCGGCACCTGGCGGAGCCGGGGGCGCGGCGGCTGGTGGTGTTCGGCAGCGGGCCGCAGGCGTACGGGCACGTGCCGGCGCTGCGTGAGGTGCGGCCGGTCGAGGACGTCACCGTGGTCGGGCGCGACGCGGGACGCGCGGAGGCGCTGG
>NZ_BAAAMU010000266.1:0-3865 GCF_039529435.1 Nonomuraea maheshkhaliensis | reverse complement strand
GGCGAGGGCAGGTCCAGGCCGGGCCGCCGGGCGGCCAGCCGCCGGGCCAGCACGGGCAGCCGGCGGCTCTGCTCGACGAAGAACGCCGGGGACGGCAGGCCCGCGTGCGAGCCCACGAAGATCGCGATCAGCAGCGGCGGCCCCAGCAGCGCGAGCCCGGCCAGCGCCAGACCGCGCACGGGCGCGCGCGCGTACGCGACGACCCTCTCGCCTCGCCCCACGGTACGCCTCCACGCGCGTCACGACCCCGGGGCCCGGGCCGTGCGTCCATCACGACCCGGCTCCCCGTTCCGGCTCCTAGATTGTGCGTCGCCGTGCCGGCGACTCGCGCACGATGAAAGCACGTGAACGGGGGTGGCGGCATGGGTGCCAGCCCCCATGCGGACCGGCGAACGCGGGCCGCATCCCCTCACATCCCATATGTCGCAAAAGTTACTAGTTGTCACCTATATAATCATTAATATAGATATTCGCCATGACAGAACGCGAAAGACGTACCGGCGACCCCGAACTCGACCGGATCATGAGCGAGTTCCGGGCGAACTCCCAGGAGTACGCCGGCGTCATGACCGGCATCGGCGACGTCGTCGGCCAGGCGGCCAGCCGGGACGACAAGATCAGGGTCCGGGTGTCGGCCTCGGGCCAGCTGCTGGGGCTGCACCTCGACCCCCGCGCGATGCGGCTGGCCTCGCACGAGCTGACCGAGACGATCATGGAGCTGTCGCGGCAGGCGACCGAGGACGCGGCCCGCCGGGTCGTGGAGCTGACCCGGCCCTACCTGGAGACGGACGGCCGGTAGGGCGCGCCCGTCAGAGCCGGGGAATGAGGCTGCGGGTGCCATGGACGATGAACTTCTGGTACATGTCCTGCTCGGTCAGCCCGTGCTCGGTGCCGGGCAGCGGGTTGTCGCCGTGCTGCACGTCCAGGGTCATCGAGTACGCGGTCGAGGCCGTCAGGCGGGGCAGGGCGTTCCCGGTGTTGAGGACCGTGCCGTTCGGCAACGTGACGTTGGTGGCGATCGTGCGCAGACCCGGCACCTTGGTCATGAGCGCCGCGCTGCCGTCGATGACGCCGTCGAAGACCACGTTGGCGACGAAGTTCTCCCGGAACACCTTCAGGTTGTGCTCAACCGAGCGCACTTCGTTGCCTTGAAGATCGGTCTTGATGCCGCCCGCGCCGTTCAGCCCGAGAGACAGCAGCACCTCGCCGGTGGCGTACGCGGCGCTGTCGGCGACGTAGTACGTGAGCATGGGCAGCAACATCGTGACGTAGCGGTTCGCGGTGAACCTGAGCAGCAGCGCCTGTCGCTTCATGATCGCCTGTAGCAGCTTCCAGGTGAACACCTGGTACCCGATGGTGTACATCATGTCCACCGTCATGATCCAGCACAGTATCCGCAGCGCGTGGTTGATCTTCTCGATGACGTCGGCGTAGGCGCGGCAGGCGTTCGCCGCCCTGCGGTGCTTGACCGAGACGGCGAGGACGGCCGGGCCGTACCGCTGCGTCCAGAACTTCTTGAACTCCTCGACGGCCGGGCCGGAGCTCTTGGTCCAGACGATCTCGGCGGCCGTGTTCGCCTCGCGGAAGTGTTTGTCGACGGCGTCGGCGATCTCGTCCAGGACGTCGGCCGCCTCGCGGATCTTGTCCGGGTCGCCTTCCAGGTACGAGATGCCGAACAGGAACTCGGGCGCCAGCAACCCGGCCGCGCCGGCGCCCGCCATACCGCCCAGGGCGACCTTGCCCGCGAGCCCGATGGGCATGCCCTTCTCCTCAGGTCCGCTCGACCGGTGTGGTCGGCACGGGGATCTCGTCGTTCTTGCGTCCGGCGAACTCGAAGAGGTCCTGGACGAACGCGTTCTTGTCGATCATGCTGGCCAGGTCGGCCGCCTTGACGTTCTTGCTCATCGACACCACCGCGGAGCCGATGACCTTGTACGCCTCACCCAGGTTGGTCAGGGCCTTGCTCAGGTCCTCGTACGCCTGGTCGAAGCCGGCCTGGCCCTCCTCGCCCTGGCGGAAGAGGCGGGCCGCCTCGTCGCTGGACGGGTTGCCGAAGTAGGGGATGAACTGCTCGACCTGGGCGCTGAGCCGGTTCACCGTGCGCAGGAACTCCCCTCCTTCGAGGGCGATGGCCCGGCCGGCCGTCTCCATGCTCGTATGGTCGATGTCCATGATGATCACCTTCATGATGTCCGTCGGGTGGCCAGTCTCCGTCCTGCCGATTACCGGAAGATGATCAGAATGTTGCCATCGTGCGCGCCGCCCAGGTCATCGGTGTGTCGACGCCCCGACAGGCGCGCTCAGGTCGGCGCGCCCAGATCGCCTTGCTCAGATCGCCTTGCCCAGATCGGCGCCGGCGATCCAGTCGGTGATCGAGCGGTGGCGAGGGCTCCAGCCGAGCTGTTCGCGGGCGCGTACGGCCCGGACCCGGCTGTTGGAGCCGAGGGCGTGCCTGGCGAACTCCGGGTGCCAGACGTCATCGGCGGAGCCGGGCTCCCAGGGACGGGGACCGGGCAGGCCGAGGCGGCGGGCGATGGCCCCGGTGATCGCGGCGAAGGACGCCTCGCCGTTCCCGACGAAGCAGAACAGGCCGGGAGACGCCTTGTCCAGGGCGAGGAGGTACAGGTCGGCGACGTCGTCGAGGTGCACGGTCGACCAGACGTTGGCCCCGGTGCCGACGTGCCTGACCACCCCGCCGGCCCGCGCCTGGCGTACGAGTGCGGCGATCAGGACGCTGTCGCGGGGCAGGCCGCGCGCGTCTCCGTAGATGAGGCTGTGGCACAGGACCGTGGAACGTACGCCCTGGTCCGCGGCGGCCAGGACGAGGCGGTCGAGGGCGACGCGTGCCCGGCGTACGGGGTGCTCGGGCTCCCAGGCGGAGCCCGGGTCGAGCAGGTCCTCGCCGAAAGTCGTTTCGTCGGCTTCGCCGCTGGTGCCGACGCCGACGATGCTGGTGCCGCTGGTGTGGACGAGCGGTTTGCCCGATCCGGCCAGCGCGTCTATGAGCGTCTGCGCGGCTCCGCGGTGGTCGCTGTCCGCGGCGTTGACGACCGCGTCGGCGCGTCCGGCCTGCTCGGCCAGCGTGCCGGCGTCGTCCAGGTCGCCCACCACCGGCTCGACGCCCAGCCGGGCGAGGGCGTCCGCGGTGGCCGCGTCCCTGGTCAGGCCGGTGACGGTGTGTCCTTCCTGGAGCAGCCGGACGGCGGCGGCGCCGCCGATGTAACCGCTCGCGCCGGTGACGAAGACGTGCATAGGGGTCCTGCTTTCTCGCGTGGTGCGCCGGTCGTCCGGCCCGGGCCATCGTCGTCACCCTCGCGCCCGCGGCTCAACTCCCGTTGCCGGAACGGCAAAGCGCGCGCTGGTTACCTCCCGGTCAGGCAAGGTCCCCGACGGGGAGGCGTCCGCCAACCACAGCAGCAGGCCCGGCAGACGCAGGCTCAGGCGGGCCGGCGTCAGTCCCGCAGGCTGACATCGAGGCAGCGCTAGCAGTCGCAGCTGCAGCCGTCACAGCCACAGCCGCCGCCGCAGCACCCGTCCTCGCCGCAACAAGAACAACAGTCGCAGCAGTTGCTGCAGGCGTCGCAACCGGAGCAGTCCAGGCGCCCGCAGCAGGAGCTCTCGTGCTCCTCGTCCCAGGCGGGCCGGTACAGGCCGCACGTGCAGCAGCTCAGCGTGGTGCACGCCAGCGACAGCAGCCCACCGGGATCCCGCTTCCCCGGCGGCCGCTGCTCCGGCGGCGCATCGGGGTCACCGGCCGGGCGGCCGTCGCCGTACATCCCTGCGACGATCATGCGGCCGTCGGCGAGCGCCCCACGAGCGTGGGGGTGGCCGTCGGCGAGCGCCCCAGCGGCGTGAGGGTGGCCGG
>NZ_BAAAMU010000265.1:0-4035 GCF_039529435.1 Nonomuraea maheshkhaliensis | reverse complement strand
CGCTGGAGGCGTTGCCGCTGACGGCGAACGGCAAGCTCGACCGCAAGGCCCTGCCGGCTCCCGAGCACGGTGCGGGCGGAGGCCGGGCCCCGGCGACGGTGCGGGAGGAACTGCTGTGCCGGGCCTTCGCGGAGGTGCTCGGCCTGGAGAGCGTCGGCGTGGACGACGACTTCTTCGCCCTCGGTGGGCATTCGTTGCTGGCGGTGCGGCTGGTCAGCCGGGTCAGGGCGCTGGTGGGGGTGGAGCTGGCGTTGTCGGAGCTGTTCGAGGCCCCGACCGTGGCCGCGCTGGCCGCCCGGCTGGATGCGGCCGGCTCGGCCCGTGCTCCGCTGACGGCGGTGGAGCGGCCGGAGCGGGTGCCGCTGTCGTACGCGCAGCGGCGGTTGTGGTTCATCAGGGAGCTTGAGGGGCCGAGCGCCACTTACAACATCCCGATCGTGCTCCGGCTGCACGGCGACGTGGACGCCGAGGCGCTCGGGGCGGCGTTGCGGGACGTGGTCGAGCGGCACGAGGTGCTGCGGACGGTGTACCCGGTCGCCGACGGGGAGCCCTACCAGCGCGTGCTCGGGACCGACGAGCTGGCGTGGGAACTGGGGCGGGGAACGGTCGAGGACCTGGACTCCCTGGTCGGATACGCCTTCGATCTTGCCTCGGAGGCGCCGATCCGGGCCTGGTTGATCGAGGACGGGCCGGACGAGCGGGTCCTGGTGGTGGTGATCCACCACATCGCCAGTGACGGCTGGTCGCGGGCGCCGCTGGCTCGGGACGTTTCGGCGGCTTATGCGGCGCGGTGCGCCGGGCGGGCTCCTGAGTGGGACGCGCTGCCGGTCCAGTACGCCGACTACGCGCTGTGGCAGCGGGAACTCCTCGGCGACGAGAGCGACCCAGGCAGCGTGATCTCCCAGCAGGTCGCGTACTGGCGCGAAACCCTGGCCGGCGCACCGGAAGAGCTGGAACTGCCGGTCGACCGGCCGCGTCCGGCGGTGACCTCCTATCGCGGGCACACGGTGCCGATCGAGGTGCCGGCCGACGTGCACGCCCGCCTGACCCAGGTGGCCAGGGACGAGGACGTGACCACGTTCATGGTCGTCCAGGCCGCACTGGCCGTCCTGCTGTCCCGGCTCGGCGCCGGCACCGACATCCCGATCGGAACCGCCAACGCAGGACGCACCGACGAAGCCCTCGACAACCTGGTGGGCTTCTTCATCAACACCCTCGTCCTGCGCACCGACCTGTCCGGGAACCCGGCCTTCCGCGACCTGCTGAGCCGGGTGCGCGAGCGCAGCCTGGCCGCGTTCGCGCACCAGGACGTGCCGTTCGAGCGGCTGGTCGAGGAGCTGGCCCCGGCCAGGTCGATGGCCCGGCACCCGCTGTTCCAGGTCATGCTGACCCTGGAGAACACCGGCGAGGCCCGGCTCGACCTGCCCGGCGTGCGGGCCGGGCGGATGGCGGCCGGCGCTCCGGTGGCCAAGTTCGACCTGGAGGTGCTGCTCGGTGAGGCGTTCGACGCCCAGGGCGGGCCCGCGGGCGTGCGGGGGTCGCTGGTGGCCTCCGCCGACCTCTTCGACCGGGCCTCGGCCGAGCGGCTGAGCGAACGCCTGACGCGCGTGCTGGCCCTGCTGGTCGCCGAGCCGCGCACCCGCCTGAGCGCCGTGGACGTCCTCGGCGCAGGGGAACGCCACCAGGTGCTGGAGACGTGGAACGACACGGCGGGCCAGGCGGCCGGCTCGTCCCTGGTGGAGCTCTTCGAGGCCCAGGCCCGGCGCACGCCCGGCGCCCCGGCGGTCGTCGGGGACGGCGTCGAGCTCTCGTACGCCGAGCTGGACGAACGAGCGAACCGGCTGGCGCGCGCTCTGGTGGCGCGGGGCGTGCGGGCGGAGTCCGTGGTGGGCGTCTGCCTGGACCGGGGCGCCGCCTGGGTGGTCGCGGTGCTCGGCGTGCTCAAGGCCGGCGGCGCGTTCCTGCCGATGGACCCGGCGTACCCGGCCGAGCGGATCGCGTACGCGCTGGCGGACGCGGGAGCGGCGCACGTCGTGACCTCCCGCGAGCTGACGGACCGGCTGCCGGACGGGCCGGCGCGGGTGGTCGTGGACGCCCCCGCCGTGGACGCGGAACCGGGTGGCTCGCTGGACGAGGCCGAGCGGGGACGGCTCGGGCCGGACTCCGCGGCGTACGTCATCTACACCTCGGGTTCGACCGGGCGGCCCAAGGGCGTGGTGGTCACCCACGGCGGCGCGGTGAACCTGCTCGCGGCCGGCGGCTGGGAGAGCGGGCCGGGCGACCGGGTGCTGCAGTTCGCGTCGCCCGGGTTCGACGCGGCCTGCTGGGAGGTGCTGGCGGCGTTGTGGTCGGGCGGCTGCCTGGTGGTGGCCGACGCGGCGAACCTGCTGCCGGGGGCGGGGCTGGCCGACGTGGTCCGCCGGTTCGGGGTGTCGCACCTGCTGGTGCCGCCCTCGCTCCTGGGCGTGATGGGCACGGCGGAGCTGGCCGGAGTGCGCACGCTGGTGGCCGGCGGCGAGGCCCTGGGCGCCGACCTCGTGGCGCGCTGGGGCGAGGGGCGGCGGCTGGTCAACGCGTACGGGCCGACCGAGGTCACGGTGTGCGCGACGCTGACCGACGACCTGGCCGCCGGACGCGAGGTGACGATCGGCGGGCCGCGGCTCAACGTGCGCGCCTACGTGCTGGACGAGTGGCTGTCGCCGGTGCCGCCCGGCGTGCCGGGCGAGCTCTACCTGGCCGGGCCGCAGGTGGCGCGCGGTTACGCCGGACGCCCGGGACTGACCGGGGAACGGTTCGTGGCCGACCGGTTCGGCCCGGCCGGCGGCCGGATGTACCGGACCGGCGACCGGGTGCGCTGGGACGAGGCGGGCCGCCTGGTGTTCGCCGGCCGATCCGACGACCAGGTGAAGATCCGCGGCTTCCGCATCGAGCCGGGCGAGGTGCGGGCGGTGCTGGCCGCGCATCCGCTGGTGGCGCAGGCGGCGGTCGTGGTCCGCGAGGACGTCCCGGGAGACCGGCGGCTGGTCGGCTACGTCGTCCCGAGGGAGGCGGGCACGGACCCGGCCGAGCCGGTACGCGCCTTCGCGGCCGAGCGGCTGCCCGCGTACCTGGTGCCGGCCGCGATCGTGACCCTGCCCGCCCTGCCCGTGACCACCAGCGGCAAGCTGGACCGCGCGGCGCTGCCCGCGCCCGAGTACGGCGCCGCCAGGGGACGAGGGCCGGCCGACGCCCGCGAGGAGTTGCTGTGCGGCGTGTTCGCGCAGGTGCTCGGGCTGCCGCAGGTGGCGGTCGACGACGACTTCTTCGCCCTCGGCGGGCATTCGCTGCTGGCGGTGCGGCTGGTCAGCCGGGTGCGGTCGGTGCTGGGCGTGGAGCTGCCGTTGCGGGCCCTGTTCGAGGCGCCGACGGTGGCCGCGCTGGCGGCCCGGCTCGACGACGCCGGCGCCGCTCGCCTGCCGCTCACCCCCGGGCGGCGTCCCGAGCGGGTGCCGCTGTCGTTCGCGCAGCGCCGGCTGTGGTTCCTCAACCGGCTCGAAGGCCCGAGCGCGACCTACAACGTGCCGATCGTGCTGCGGCTCGGCGGCGACGTGGACCTCGACGCGCTGGGCGCGGCGCTGCGCGACGTGATCGAGCGGCACGAGGTGCTGCGCACGGTCTTCCCCGTCGCGGACGGCGAGCCGTACCAGCGGGTCCTGACCCCGGACGAGCTGACCTGGGAGCCGGTCAGGGGAACGATCGAGGACCTGGACGCCGCGGTCGGGCACGCCTTCGACCTGGGCTCCGAGGTGCCGATCCGGGCCTGGCTGCTCGACGCCGGCGCGGACGAGCACGTGCTGGTGGTCGTGGTGCACCACATCGCCGGCGACGGCTGGTCCATGGCGCCGCTGGCCAGGGACGCCTCTGTCGCGTACGCGGCGCGCAGGGAAGGGCGGGCGCCCGAGTGGGACGCGCTGCCCGTTCAGTACGCCGACTATGCGCTCTGGCAGCGGGAGCTTCTGGGCGATGAGGATGATCCGGACAGCCTGATCGCCACCC
>NZ_BAAAMU010000264.1:0-4113 GCF_039529435.1 Nonomuraea maheshkhaliensis | reverse complement strand
GTGACCTCGAACCCCGCCGTCCCGGGCGGCGCGGACCCGGCGCGGGCCACCGGCCGGGCCGGCCCGGCCGGCACGACCGGGGCCGGGGAGTTCGGGAACGGTTCCGTCCCCGCACGCGGCCCGGCTCCCGCGAACGCCGCCGAGCCGCCGCGCAGGCCCGTGCACGGCCGGGTGCAGGGGAACGCGACCGTGCCTCCTCAAGGCGGACCCGGAGGCGGCGAGGGCCCCTCCAGGACCGCCGGCCCGCCCACCGGCTGGAGCGTCACCGTTCCGGCCCAGGAGGCGGACGAAGATCTCGACGGCCTGCCGATGCGGATCCCGCAGGCAAGCCTCGCTCCCCAGCTGCGCGTCGACGCCCGCCCCGAACGAGGGGCGCGGGCCGGACGCTCGCCTGAGGAGCTCGCACAGCTCATGTCGTCCATGCAACGCGGCTGGCAGCAAGGGCGCCGCCAGGCCAAGCAGGAGCGAGACATGCAGAACGGAAAGGACGACCAACCCCATGCCTGACCCCAGAAGTGAACTGAGCTGGCTGCTCGACGACCTCATCCAGCGCGTCCCCGGTGTCCGGCACGCCATCGTGCTGTCCGCCGACGGGCTGTCCATGGGCAGCTCCCGCGCGCTGACCAGGGAGGACGCCGAGCACCTGTCCGCCATCTCCGCCGGCAGCCACAGCCTCGCCATGGGCGCGGGACGGCACTTCGGCATGGGCGGCGTACGCCAGACGATCATCGAGATGGACGAGGGCTTCCTGTTCGTCACCGCCGCCGGTCAGGGCGCCCGGCTGGCCGTGATCGCCACGGCCGACGCCGAGCTGGGCATGGTCACGTACGAGATGGCCCTCATGGTCAAGCGGGTAGGCGAGCACCTGTCCGCGCATCCGAGGGGAGCGGCACCGGCACCGGCCTGGAACGGCGTGAGACCATGACCGGGGAGGATCCCGGGCCGCTGATCCGGCTCTTCGGGCTGACCGGCGGCCGGGCGCGGCCGCAGGGGGAGGCGTTCGACCTGGTGGCCATCGTCACGACGGCCGCCGACGCCGGCGATCCCACGGACCTGATCCCCGAGCATCGCGCCGTGCTCGCCCTGTGCCGCAGGCCGACACCTGTCGCGGATGTCGCGGCGCACCTCAGGCTGCCGCTGAACATCACCCGGGTGATCCTGGGCGACCTGCGGGGCGAGGGGCTGGTCACCATCGACCGGCCGCGCCCCGCCGCCCAGACGATCGATGAACGCATCTACAGGGAAGTGCTGCATGGACTACGCAGCCTCTGAGCCGGGGACGACCGCGGTCGCCTCGGCCTTGGCCATCAAGATCCTCATCGCGGGCGGCTTCGGCGTCGGCAAGACGACCCTGGTCGGTACGATCAGCGAGATCCGGCCGCTGCACACGGAGGAACTGCTGAGCGACCGGGGCATCGGCGTGGACGACACCTCGGGCGTGGAGTCGAAGACCACCACGACGGTCGCGCTGGACTTCGGCCGCATCACCATCAGGGAAGGACTGTGGCTCTACCTGTTCGGGACGCCTGGGCAGGACCGGTTCTGGTTCATGTGGGACGAACTGGCGCTGGGGGCGCTCGGCGCGGTCGTGCTCGCCGACACCCGGCGGCTGCAGGACTGCTTCCCCGCGGTGGACTATTTCGAGCAGCGCGGGATCCCGTTCGTGGTCGCGGTGAACTGCTTCGACGGCGCCCGCCGCTACGATCCGGGCAAGGTACGGCGGGCGCTGGGGCTGAACGAGGTCATCCCGATCGTGCTGTGCGACGTACGGCAGCGCGCGTCGGTCAGGGACGTGCTCACGACGCTGGTCACGTACGCGGTGAAGGGGCTCGGCGCCGGAGTCGGCGGCTGAGCGGCGGCCGGCGGTGACCGCGGCTCAGGCTCCGCGCGCGGCCCGGTGAGCGTGGCGGTGCGGGGTGCCCCCGCCGCACCCCGCCGCCGCCGAACCGGTGTCTTCACCGGCGTCTTCACAGGTAGGGGCCGGCGCCAGGGCCCGGCGGGCGGTCCTGGCGGCCGGCGGGCGGAGGGCCGGCCAGTTGCTGGAAGCTCATCCCGATCTTGATGCCCTGGAAGACGCCCTCCAGCCACCCGACGAGCTGGCTCTGCGCGATCCGGATCTCCGCCTGGCTGAGCACCTCGGACGACGGAGGCAGCAGACGTTCGAGCTCGTCCCTCAGCTCCGGCGCGACCGCCCCGCCGATCTCCTCGACCACCCGCGCGTGGATGTGGCGCAACTGGTCGCGGGCGTGCTCGTCGAGGGAGAGCCCGCGGGCCTCGTCCAGCAGCGAGCGCGCCATGGTGCTCACGCGCAGCAGTCTGGCCGGCTCCTTCACGCGCCCGAGCTCGGCCTGCGCGGCCTCGCGCGCGTCGGTGGGCCGGGCGGGCCCGGCGGGCCCGTCCGGCGGGCCGGGAACAGCTGCTGATGTCATGTCGGCGTCCTGTGGGTCGCTGATCGCTCGCAAGCGCGGTCACGAAGGACCCTGCCCACGTACGCGCCGCTCACGCCACGTGATCGTCAGCCGACTCTGCGGGCGTCGCCCCTGACTCCCGCGCGCTCGGCTCGCTCGGCCTCCAGCCGGCCGACCCTGCTCGGTCCCACCCCACCGGCGCCCGTGAGGCAGGTGGGCGCCACCTGCTTCATGGTGCCGGTGCGGACGAGCGCGTCGGCGACGTACCACTCCCGGTCCTTGTGGATCTTGTCCCACAGCCGGGTCGGCCCGTACAGCCCGACGATCTCCTCACGGGAGATCTGGCAGTAGATCCGTACCGTGGTGCCGTTCCGCAGCTGGCCGACGATCGGGTACGCGGTGCTGGGGCCCGTGCGGATGTTGAGCATCCGGCCGTCGGTCTCGACCGTCCCGTACTCGGCGGCCAGCGCGGGTGGCGCCGCGATCACTCCGGCGAGCAGGGCCGCCACCGCCGCCGTCCCGGCGACCCGGGCGGCCCGCCACGACCTCGCAGTACCCATCGGACGACTCCTCTCCAGTCCTCCACCATCGACACTCCGATCATTGACTCCCATCAACAAGACCGTCATGTCGGCAAAAGGCACCACAGGGCGCTGTCCCCCATCCGGCCCGCGCCGCCTGACGGCGTGACCGCGACCGTGCTGCCTCGGTCCGCGCCCCGGTCCGCGCGTCAGGCCCTCAGGTAAGGCCGATCAGGTCGGTGTAGCCGTCGTTCCACAGGTCTTCGAGCCCGTCGGGCAGCAGCAGCACCCGGTCGGGCCGCAGCGCGTCCACGGTCTCGGGATCGTGCGTGACCATGATCACGGCCCCGCGGTAGGCGCCCACAGCGGCCAGCACCTCCGCCTTCGACGCCGGGTCGAGGTTGTTGGTGGGCTCGTCGAGCAGCAGCACGTTGGCCCGGGAGCTGACCAGCCCGGCCAGCGCCAGCCGGGTCTTCTCGCCGCCCGACAGCACCCCGACCGGTTTGTCCACGTCGTCGCCCCCGAACAGGAACGACCCCAGCACCGCCCGCACCTCCCCGTCGCTCAACTGCGGGGCGGCCTCGGTCAGGTGCCGGCCGACCGTGCAGGCGGGGTCCAGGGTGTCGTGCTCCTGGGCGAAGTAGCCGAGCCGCAGCCCGTGACCGGGCACGACCCTTCCCGAGTCGGGCCGCTCGTGCCCGGCCAGCAGCTTGAGCAGGGTGGTCTTGCCCGCGCCGTTGGGGCCGAGGACCACCAGCCTGCTGCCCCGGTCGACGGCCAGGTCGATGCCGTCCAGCACCGGCACGCCACCGTACGACTTGGTCAGGCTGATCGCGCCGAGCGGCATCCGGCCGCTGGGGGCCGGGTCGGGCAGCCGGACGCGGGCCACCTTCTCGGCGCGGCGGACCGGCCGCGTGCCGGCGAGCATGCGGTCGGCGCGGCGGGCCATGTCCCTGGCGCGGACCGCGGTGGCGGACCTGGCCCGCATGCGGTCGGCCTGCGTCCGCAGCGCGGCGGCCTTGCGCTCGGCGGCGGCCCGCAGGTGCGTCCTGCGCCGCTCGTCGGCCTCGCGGTCGGCCAGGTACGCGTGCCAGCCGGTGTTGTGCACCTCAAGCACGCCCTGCTCCACGTGCCAGACCCGGTTGATCTCGTCGGCCAGCAGGACGGTGTCGTGGCTGATGAGC
>NZ_BAAAMU010000263.1:0-4139 GCF_039529435.1 Nonomuraea maheshkhaliensis | reverse complement strand
CACGAGACGGCCGCGTACGCCGTGCCGCCCGGCCAGGCCGGCCTCGCCGGCGCCCACGCAGATCACCCTGTCGGCCCAGCGCGCGGCCAGCCGTTCCCAGGCGAGCGCCGCGGCGGCGTCGGGGCCGCGTACCGCGAGCCAGGACCAGCCGTGCGGCTGGAAGAGCGTGGGCACCCGGCCCCTGAGCACGGCCCGGCCGGTCAGCCCCGCCTTGGACGAGTGCAGGTGCACGACGCCGGGGGCGAAGTCCCTGACGATCCCGGCCAGCCCGGCCGCCCGTACCAGATCGGCCGGTCCGGGGGCGCGGCCCGCCGTCCAGGGCAGGCACGGCACGCCGGAGCCCGTGAGCTCGTCGAAGAGCCGCCCGGAAGGAGGGCAGGCGACCGCGACCCGCCAGCCCCGCCGCGCCTGGTCGGCGGCGGCCGTGGCCACGTACGCCCCGACCCCGCCGTCCACCGGCTGCGTGACGTGCAGGACGCCCGGCCTCACTGCCATGCCGCCACCTTCCGCGCCAGCCGCGGGCAGCGCCGCTTGACCAGCTCCCGGCCGGCCGCGCGCGCGTTCGCGGTCGCGGCGTAGGCGGCGGCGCGCAGCCCGCGCCCGAGCATCACCCGCTGGTTCACCACCGCCTCGCAGCCGAACTTCGTCTTGTACGGCTCGTCGCCGCGCAGCAGGCTGAGCGTGGGACGGCCGATCCGGTGGGTGAGCGCCAGGTTGTGCCGCAGCAGCATGGTGAGCACGTCGGCCTCGGCGCGCAGGTCGGGATGGGCCCCGTACAGGTAACCGCCCACGAAGTCCTTGCCGACCAGCACGAAGTCACAGGCCATCAGGCGTCCGCGGACCCGGTACTCCGTCAGCGTCGCCTGGTTCTCCACCACCAGCGTCCGCACCGCTCTGGCCAGGTGGTCGCGGAAGCGCCGTTCCGTGTGCTGGATGTTGATCGCCCGGCTCTCCCACTGCATGGCGTGCAGGCGCAGCAGCTCGGCCACCGACCCCTCGACCTGGTCCGCCCCGACCTCGACCGCCTGCACGTTCAGCGCGTCGATCTTGCGCAGCGCGTGCCGCAGCCGGTGCGCCCGGCGGCTGTTCAGCCCGGCCAGCACCTGCTCGATCGGCTGCCCCGGCAGTTGCAGGCAGGTGGAGGCGGGCAGCGACCAGGCCCTGCCCTCCCACAGCTCGGCCAGCCTGCGCACCGTCGCGCCCGGCCGTGCCTCCGGCAGGTCCATCACGTCCCAGCCCGGCTGGGCCAGCATCCCGGCGCGCAGCTCGCGCAGGCCGGCGTCGCCTTCGAGGTCGTCCACGACGATGTCGGTGAAGTCGGCCTGGCCGGCGCCGACGGGGGTCAGCACCCGGCAGCCACCGCGCCGCTCCAGCAGGAACGGCGCCGCCGCCACCAGCCGCCCGCCCCGGCGGGCCAGGAAGAGGCGCAGCCGCCCCGGGGTCCCGTACGCCCGCCACCAGGAGCACAGCCAGCCGTAGGACTGGAACGGCGTGGCGGCCGAACTGCGGGCGTACAGGTCCGTCCAGTCCGCGGACAGCGCGGCCAGGTCGCCGTCCTCCCTGACCACCTGCACCGTCAGCCCCGCGCGCGAGGTCCGCGAGGGCGCGGCGCTCACGCGGAAGCCCCGATCGGCTCGGGCAGCGGCTCGCGTACGGGGCGGCGGTTGGCCGGCGGCGCGGCCAGCCGGAGCAGGCCGCCCAGGAGGACGGCGCCGCAGCCGCCCACGGCCAGGTTGACCAGCGGCACGGGAGCGGAGGGACGGCTGGGGGAGGAGGCGCCGGCGAAGGGGGCCAGCCGCACGTGGGTGTCGGTGGAGTGGGCGCCGGCGTACGCGATCAGGGCGGTCGCCAGCCGGTCGGCCCGGCCGGTGGCCTCCGCCGCGGTCGGAGCCGCCGCGGTGAGGCGGATCAGCGGGGCGTCGGGCGAGGCGGCCACGCTCACGCCGCTCAGGTCGGCCGGGGCGCCGCCGAGCAGGCCGGACAGCGCCGCCACCCGGGCGTAGGCGGCGGCGTAGTCGGACGCGCGCGTCGCCTCGCCGCCCGCCACCACGACGACGTAGGCGTCCGAGGTGTAGACGACCTGCCCGGCCAGGGTGTACGCGAGGCCGCCGAGCAGCCCCGTCGTCAGCGACAACGGCAGCCACCAGCGCGACAGCAGGCCCGTGAGCCGGGCCGGGGTCCTGTTCATGGTTTCTCCTCCTCGGGTGCCGCGCCCAGCAGGCGCAGGTAGAGCGACTCCAGCCGGTCCGCCTGGTGGCGGACGTCGTAGCAGCGGACGGCGTCAGGCGGGGGGAGCCGTTCCGGTGGCCGGGCGGCCAGCTCGGCCAGTTCGGTGGCCAGCCGGTCCGGCACGACCCGTCTCGCGCCCGGCGCCGCGCCCGGCGGCAGGTCCTCGACGGCGGGGCACGCGCCGTACAGGACGGGCAGGCCGGAGGCCAGCGCCTCGACGACCGCCAGGCCGAACGCCTCCTCCGCCGAGGGCGCGGCCAGCACGTCCATCGCCGACAGCAGGGCGGGCACGTCGGTGGACTCGCCGGCGAAGATCACCCGGTCGCCCGCCCGGCGGGCCAGCCGGCGCAGCCGCGGCTCGCACGACCCCGTGCCGACCAGCAGCAGCACCGCCCCGTCGAGTGCCGACACCGCCTCCACCAGCAGGTCGAAGCGCTTGCCCGGCTCCAGCCGGCCGATCCCGCCGACCACGAAGGCGCCCTGGTCCACGCCGAGCCGCTCCCTGGTACGGCGGCGCAGCTCCGCGTCGAAGACGAAGGCCGCGCCGTCCACGCCGTTCGGGATCACCACGATGCGCGAGCGCGGCACGCCCCAGAGCGACAGCCGTTCGGCCACCGTGGGCGACACCGCCACGGTCGAGTGCCCGAGCAGCTCGCTGGCCAGGTAGAGCGCCCTGACCGGACGGGTGAGCCGGCGTCCCTCGATGTGCTCGTGGCCGATCGAGTGCTCCGTCGCCACGATGGCCGGCACGTTGGCCAGCCGCGCCGCCAGCCTGCCGTACACGCAGGCCCGGTACAGATGGGTGTGCACCACGTCGTAACGCCGCCTGCGCATGAGCCGGGCCAGCCGCCCCACCGCCCGCAGGTCCGTGTTGCCGCGCATGCCGATCCGGTGCACGGGCAGGCCGTCGCGCTCGATGGCGTCGGCCAGCACGCCGCTGCCGGTCAGCACCGCCACCTCGCACCTGGCCCGCAGCCGGGGCAGCAGGACGCGCAACTGCTGCTCCGCGCCGCCCGCCGCCAGCCCGGTGATGACGTGCAGGACCCTCACCGGCCCCACCTGACCCGGTGGCGCGCCCGCTTGACGCTCAGCCGCAGCCCGCCGTCGCGGTCGCCGACGTAGGTCCTGGGCAGCAGGTGCCTGCCGGTGAGCGGGCCGCGCCAGATCGCGCAGGCGTAGCCGTACCCGGCTGCCTGGACGGCGCTCACCTCCCGGGCGCCGGCGTGCCCGTACGGGTAGCAGAAGCCGCTCACCTCGTCGCCGAGCACCTGCTCCAGCGTGGCCTTGCTGGCGGTGACCTCGTGACGGAGCTCGGCCTCGCTCAGGCCCGCGAGCGAGCGGTGCCCGGCCGAATGCGAGCCGACCTCCATGCCCAGGCTCGCCGCCCGGCGCACGCCGTCGGCGTCCATCAGCCGTTTGCGCGGGCCACCGGCGTCCCAGCCGTTGTGGCCGCCGAGCAGCTCCGACACCACGAACACCGTCGCGGTGAACCGGTGCCTGAGCAGCAGCGGGACGACCTCGCCGAGGAAGTCGTCGTACCCGTCGTCGAACGTCAGCCCGACCAGGCCGCGCGCGGTCCCCTCCGCCTGGCGGTGCAGCAGCTCGCGCATCGAGACGCCGGTCAGGCCGCGCCGGGCCAGCCAGCCGAGCTGTCTGGCGAAGCGGCCGGGGGAGACGGTGACGCGGAACGGGTCGCTGTCGTACCTCTCCACGGAGTGGTACATGAGCACGAGCGGCATGGCGGTCACGCGCCACCTCGCAATCTGGTCGGCCGGGTGTCTCCGGTGAGCGTGGCCAGGGCCCCGGTGCTCACCGCCACGGCGCAGAAGGCGCCGGTGATCACGGCGCCCGTCAGGGCCAGGGCGAGCGGCTGCGGGAGGACCGCCAGCGCGGCCCGCGCCGCCCAGCCG